>NZ_LNCE01000020.1:0-26345 GCF_001445815.1 Janthinobacterium sp. Ant5-2-1
CCATGGGCCTGGCCATCTGCAAGGACATGCATTTCGCGCCCCTGGGGCACGCGTATGGCGCGGCCGGGGCGCAAACGATGCTGGTGCCGGCCTGGGATTTCCAGCTCGACGCCTGGATGGGCGCGCGCATGACGGTCGTGCGCGGCGTGGAAAACGGTTATGCCGTGCTGCGCGCGGCGCGCGAAGGCAAGCTGACGGTCAGCGATGCGTATGGCCGCGTGCTGGAGGAGCGGTCCAGCAGCGCCATGCCGGGCAGCACCTTGCTGGCGCCGTTGCCGGCGCACCCGTCCGTCGTCACCTGGGCTGGCTGGATGGGGCCGCTGTTCGGCTGGCTGTGCGTGGCGCTGGGCGTGATGTTGCTGTGCATGGGCCGCCGCGCCGCCCCCGCGGTCTGACACGCAAGGCCAGGTTTTGCTGCAATGCGCAAAAACCGCATTGCACAACCCTCTTTTATATTCCACGTACGCGGCTACATAATCGCCGACGATGACTGCACCATTGCCGTGCATATATCCGGCGCTTTGCCGGTATATATATTGCACTGCAATAAGTGGTGTTATCTGGTATTGGCGAAATGGGGCAGTTGATATTAATTGGTACTTAATTCCGCCACGAAGTCATACATATCGCCGCGGAAGTAGGAGCGGCAAAATTCCACGGCGCGGCCATCGCGCAAAAAGCCCAGCCTTTCCACCGACAAGCCCGCGTCGCCTTCTTCCGCCTGCAGCAGGCTGGCCTGCTCTCCCGTCAATAAAAGCGCGCTCAGCCGCTGCAAGGCGCGCACGGGCCGGTTGCCCGCCTGTTCCAGCGCGTCATACATGGAGATATCGACGGCGTCGAGCGCCGGCAGGCAGCTGGCGACGATGGTCGCGTATTCCAGGCACATCGGCACCTCGTCCGCATAGCGGATGCGGTGGAAGCGGTACACGGGCGCGCCCGGCGACAGCCGCAGGCGCAAGGCCTCTTCCGGCGTCACGGTGCCTTCTGCGCGCTTGAGCCACACGCTGCGCGGCGTGCGCCCACGCGCCCGCATGTCCTCGGAAAACGAAGTCAGCTTGGCGAAGTTTTTCTCGATGCGCGTATTGATGAAATTGCCCGAGCCGGGACGGCGCACCAGCAAGCCCTCGTTGACGAGGCCATCGATGGCCTTGCGCACGGTGATGCGCGAGACGGCCAGGTCGCTGGCCAGCTGGCGTTCGGCCGGCAGGGCTTCGTCGGGACCGAGGATGCGCTTGTCGATCGCTTCGCGCAGCGCGCGCTGCAGTTGCTGGTACAGGGGCAGGCTACTCGTCTGCCCCAGGCCTTGCATGATGTGAGCCAGGGTTGTCATACGCTGAGGGTCTCCGTTACGGCGCGTTGCAGACGCGCTCTGTATCTGTTTTGTGTCGCTGGATAATACCAAAAAAGACCGTTGTAAAACCAATTTGAATTATCAGGCCGGCAATTTATACGTGCCCTCACTGGTATTTTCCCCGGTCTTACGGGCTACAGATTGATTCAGCTGAAGTGGTCTGTGTGATTCAAACAACGTTATAAAAAAAAAGTTGCAACTGGTAGTATTCTGGTATTGGATAGTAGTATATTGGCGTTGAATTGGTTTTGTAAGTGGTTGTGCCGAAGGGTCTGCAGCATGCCGGTGAGAGTGGCGGGCTGGAAAGAAGACCTACGTTAAAAATGAAAAGGTTCCAATCCTGGAGCCTAAATCAAGGGGGAGTACATGAAACGCAATTTGACACCTGCAGCTGCCGTCGTGAAATCCGGCTCGCGTAGCCGTACGCCGATCGCTGCGGCCGTTGCCGTGATGGTCGCCGGCCTGTCCTTTTCGGCACAGGCGCAGGAAGCGCCAGCCGAAGACGTGGCCACCGTGGTGACGGTGACCGGCGTGCGTGCCTCGCTGGAAAAATCGCTGAAGCAAAAACGTAATGCGGATTCCGTGGTGGAAGTGGTCACCGCAGAAGATATCGGCAAGATGCCAGACCGTAACGTGGCTGACGCGATCCAGCGCCTGCCAGGTGTGAATACCCAATCGTCTGCCGGTGGCGAAGGCGGCTTCGGCGAAAACGACCGCGTCAGCCTGCGCGGCACCAGCCCCAGCTTCCAGCAAACCCTGTTCAACGGCCACGCCATCAGCACGGGCGACTGGTTCGTGCTGAACCAGTTCGGCGGCAACGTCGGCCGCAGCAGCAGCTTTTCCCTGCTGCCATCGGAACTGGTGAGCTCCGTTGTCGTGCACAAGAGCGCCACGGCGGACCTGCCTGAAGGTGGCGTCTCGGGCGTGATCGACGTGATCACCCGCCGTCCGCTGGAATTCAAGAACCAGATCACGGCGGAAGGCTCGATCCAGGCTTTCCACAATGACCTGGCCGGCAAGACCGACCCGCAGTTCTCCGGCCTGGTGAACTGGAAGAATGACACGAATACCCTGGGCATCATGCTGCAAGGTTTTTCGCAAAAATCGACCGTGCGCCGCGATGGCCAGGAAATCCTCGGCTACACGCCGATCGCCGCAGGCAGCAACGCGGCCAAGGCCCATCCTGAACTGGCTGGCGTGAAAGTGCCGACCTTTATCGGCGCCAGCCTGTTCGAGCAAAAGAAAACCCGCGAAGGCGGCGCATTCGACATCGAATTCAAGCCCAGCAAGGACTTGACCCTGGATGTGAACGGCTTCTACTCGCAATTGAAGGCACCGCATCAAAACACCAACTGGCTGGCTGCGCCTGCCAACTCGATCAACAGCACCGACGACAAAGGCGTGTCGACGGGCCAGGTGCCGACCAACTACACGGTCAAGAATGGCACGCTGACAGGCGCCACCTTCGCCAGGAACTCCGGCGAAGTCGACAATATCTACCGTCCTGACGCTGGCGGCGAATCGTACTATCTCGATTTCAACTTCAAGTACCGCGCCACCAAGGACCTGACACTGACGGGTAAACTGGGCAAGACCCACGGCGTCGGCTATGACCGCGACGATGTGTACTACCAGAACAACGTCGATGGCGGCATGGTGTATCAATTGAACGGCTTGAGCCCGGCCAGCGTTTCCTATCCTGGCGGCACTACCAACAAGCCAGGCTCGACAGCATGGGCCGGCGGCGGCGAATCGCGTTCCGTCGACCAGGAAAAATATGCCCAGATCGATGCGGAGCTGCGCCTGTCTTCCGGTATCTGGGATTCGGTCAAGTTCGGCGGCCGTTTGACCGATCACAAGCGCGATGCCGAGCATCCGTTTGAAACCCGTCCGGGCGCCCTGGGCTTCTCCAATCCAGGTCCGGCGTGGAATGGCTCGATGTACCCGAGCGACTTCGCCAACAACCTGGGCGGCAACTTGTCGAGCAACTACTTCAAGTACGACGGTTCGGCACTGGGCGCGTGGGGCGCCGCACCTGGCAACCGCCTGTTCGACTACGTGCGCCGCCATAACTGGACCGACGAGTTCAAGCTGAAGGAAAAAACCTCGGCTGTCTACGCCATGGCCAACCTGACGGGCGACAACTGGAGCGGTAACTTCGGCCTGCGCGCCGTCCACACCAAGCAGTCGACCCTGGTGAACCAGGCCGGCGGCCCGATCACCGGTTCCGACTGGGGCGCGTACTCGCAGCACCTGTATGAGCGCAGCTACAACGACTACCTGCCGAGCGCCAACATCAAGTTCGATGTGCGCAACGACCTGGTCGTGCGCGCCGCCGTGGCCCGCACCATCGCCCGTCCCGACTACAGCGCGCTGGGCGGTTCGGTATCGCTGAACGACGATGCCCTGAGCGGCAGCGGCGGCAACGTCAACCTGAACCCGGTCAAGTCGGACAACGCCGAAGTCAGCGCCGAATGGTATTTCGCACCGAGGTCGGCTTTCTCGGTGGGCCTGTTCTACATGGACCTGAAATCGGTCGTGTCGAACGGTACCGTCAACGCCACGTACTTCAACAGCAAGCGCAATGCCAATGCCGTGTACCAGATCACGTCGCCATTCAATACCAGCGGCAAGAACAAGGGCGCGGAATTCAGCTACCAGCAACCGCTGTTCGGCGACTTCGGCATCCTGGCCAACTACACCTATGCCGACGGCAAGCTGGACAATGGTGATGAACTGGTCAATGCATCGCGCAGCACGTACAACCTGACGGCCTTCTACGAAGCCAACGCCCTCAGCGCACGCCTGGCCTACAACTACCGTTCCGCCTACAAGGCGGGCGTGGACCGTGGCGCCAGCCAGCACGTTGCCGGCGCGGGCGGCCTGGCCGGTTCGCTCAACTACAAGATCAACGAACACTTCACGATCACGTTCGATGCGCTTAACTTGACGAACACGACCATCAAGATGTACGCGGAAAACAAGGATCAGCCACGCGCTTTCTATAGCAACGGCCGTACCTTCTACCTGGGCCTGCGCGCCAAGCTGTAAGCAAGACGATCCGGCCTGATGCGATTGCCTCAGGCCCGGTCTTCCTCGGTCTTTTCAAGGCAAGTTCCTGTTTCAGGAGCTTGCCTTTTTTTTCGACGCCCGCTGGCTGGGCGCCTGCCGTCTGTACTCATATAAAGCCGTCCCGCCACCGTGGCGGACATCTATAACGAGGAGTCTATGAACAGTCGTTTGCATCCCGTACTACACCCCATCGCCGCCGCTGCCGCCTTGCTGTCCATGAGCATGGCGGCCCAGGCGCAGCAAGCCCAGTCCGCCGCTCCGGCCATGCAGGAAGTCGTCGTCACCGGCATCCGCGCCTCGCTGGAACAGTCGCTGAGCCAGAAGCGCAACAGCGATTCCGTGATCGACGTCGTCAGCGCGGAAGACATCGGCAAGCTGCCCGACAAGAACGTGGCCGACGCCGTGCAGCGTGTGCCGGGCGTGAATATTTCCTCGTCGGCAGGCGGCGAGGGCGGCTTCTCGGAAAATGACCGGGTCAGCATCCGCGGCACCAGCCCCAGCCTGACGCAAACCCTGATCAATGGCCACGCCGTGGGCACGGGCGACTGGTTCGTCACGGACCAGGTGGGCACCGTGGGACGCAGCGTCAGCTTTGCCTTGCTGCCGTCGGAAATCGTCAGCCGGGTCACCGTGCAAAAGAGCGCCCAGGCGGACCTGGTGGAAGGGGGCGTGGCCGGCTCCATCAATATCGAGACGCGCAAGCCGCTCAGTTTCAAGCAGCCGTTTACGGCCGAGCTGGCCGTGCAGGCCATCTATGCGGACTTGCCGGGCAAGACCGATCCGCAAATGAATGCCTTGTTCAACTGGAAGAATGAAGCGAAGACCATGGGTGTGCTGTTCCAGGTGTTTTCCGAAAAACGCCACGAGCGCCGCGATGGCCAGGAATTCTTCGGCTATGGCGCCATCGACGCCAACAGCCCGGCCGCGCAGAAATATCCGCAACTGGCCGGCGTGCTGGCACCGCTGGGCATCAACTCGGCCCTGTTCGAACAGGTGCGCAAGCGTCAGGGCGGCAGCATCGACCTGCAATTCAAGCCGACTTCCGATTTGATGCTGGACGTCAACGGCTTCTATTCCAAGCTGGACGCGGCCAACTACAACCGCAGTTTTTACAACCAGCCAGGCGCCAACCTGAATGCCGTCGACAATGACGGCAAGCACGTGGGCGTGATTCCCCGCACGTTTACGGTCAAGAACAATACCTTGGTGGCAGCCGATTTTCCCGCGTCGCAATTTCCTTTGGCTAACGCTACCACGCCCTATAACGGCCAGCTGTATCCGGCCCTGGTTGACCAGATCTACCGTCCCGGTTCGAACTCGTCGACGGCCTACATCGACTTCAACGGCAGCTACCGCGCCAGCGAGCGCCTGCGTATCACGGGCAGCCTCGGCTACACGCGCGGCATTGGCGAGACGCCCGTCGACCTTGGCTATGAGGCGGGCTTGACGGGCGTGGGCGTGTCGTACCAGCTGAACGGCCTGTCGCCGGCCAGGCTGAATTTCCCGGGTCTCGACATTTCCAAATTCTCCAACGCGGTCACGGCATCGGCCTGGGGTTCGCATGTGGAAACCCTGGATACGGAAAAATATGGCCAGGCCGATGGCGAGCTGAGCATGGATTACGGCGTGCTGGAGTCGTTGAAATTCGGCGCGCGCTACGCGGAACACCACCGCAATGTGTCCTGGCCGGAAAACCGCAGCTGTGCCGTCTGCGATGGCACGACGAATGCGCCCTTGCCGAAGTGGAATGGCGGCACCTATCCCGGCGATTACGGCAAGGGCCTGGGCGGCAGCGCGCAGGGCCGCTACTGGCAGCTCGATCCGGCCGACCTGGTGGCGTGGGCCAACAAATACGACAATTCGGGCGGGCCGAATTCGCGCAACTGGCCGGC
This sequence comes from Janthinobacterium sp. Ant5-2-1, assembly GCF_001445815.1. Taxonomy (NCBI): domain Bacteria; kingdom Pseudomonadati; phylum Pseudomonadota; class Betaproteobacteria; order Burkholderiales; family Oxalobacteraceae; genus Janthinobacterium; species Janthinobacterium sp. Ant5-2-1. The sequence goes on from NZ_LNCE01000020.1 coordinate 6,316, forward strand.
CGAGCTGGACGTGAAGGAAAAGGATAGCGCGGCCTACATCATGGCCAACCTGGCCGGCACCAAGTGGCGCGGCAACGTGGGTGTGCGCGTCGTGCGCACACAGCAGACGACGGTGACGAACGTGCCGGGCGGCGAAAATCCTATCGGTCAAGAAAATATTTTCGGCATCTACACGCCCACCGTCGTCAAGCACAGCTACACGGACGTGCTGCCAAGCGCGAACATCAAGTTTGACTTGAGCAAGGACCTGGTGGCCCGCGCGGCCGTGGCGAAAACCATGGCGCGCGCCGACTACAGCGCGCTGGTGGGCGCCGTCAACCTGAATGACCAGTTGCTGACGGGCACGGGCGGCAATCCGGACTTGAAACCGATACGCTCGACCAACTACGACGCCACCCTGGAATGGTATTTCGCACCGAAGGCCATGCTGTCGGTGGGCGCCTTCTATATGGACATGAAATCGTACGTGACGTTTGGTACGGCGCCCGTGAGCTACTACAATAATACCTTCAAGAAATTCAACACCTATGTGATCCAGTCGCCGACGAATATCGGCGCCAAGAACAAGGGTGTGGAACTCAGTTACCAGCAGGGCTTGTGGGGCGGTTTCGGCGTGGTGGGCAATTACACCTATACGAATGGCAAGGCCGACGATGGCGCCGCCGTGGTGGGCAGTTCGCTGGGCACCTACAACCTGGAAGGCTATTACGAGGATGAGCGCCTGAGCGCGCGCCTGGCCTATACCTACCGCTCCAGCTTCCTGGCCGGCCTGTTCAGCAGCTCGCCCCAGTACGTGCACGGCGTGGGTAACCTGGCCGCGTCGCTCAACTACAAGATCGACGAGCGCTATTCGCTGACCTTCGATGTGCTGAACCTGAATAATCCGGTGCTCAAGTATTACGGCGCCAACCAGGACCAGCCGACGGCCCTGTACTCGAACGGCCGTCAGTTTTACTTTGGCCTGCGCGCCAAGTTATAGTTTTTTTACCGGCTTTCCGCCACAAGCGGGGAGTCGGCTTTTTTCTTTTGGAATTGTTTGACCATGACTATTGCTTCCCAACGCTACCTCGCCCTCGACGTCCTGCGCGGCCTGACCGTCGCCCTGATGATCGTCGTCAATACTCCGGGCGACTGGGGCAGCGTGTATGCGCCGTTTTTACATGCCGAATGGCATGGCTTTACCCTCACGGACCTGGTGTTCCCCAGCTTTTTGTTTGTCGTCGGCAATGCGCTGGCCTTTGCCCTGGGAAAGTATGAAAATCTCGGCCATGGCGCCGTGCTGGCCAAGCTGTGCCAGCGCAGCGCGCTGATCTTTTTACTGGGTTTCCTGTTGTACTGGTTTCCCTTCTTCAAGATCGATGATGCGGGCCAGTTCGCCTGGTCGCCGCTGTCGCACACGCGCATACCCGGCGTGCTGCAGCGCATCGCCGTGTGCTACCTGGCCGCTTCCCTGATCCTCCACTACTGGAAGACGCGCGGTGCGCTCGTCTTCAGCGCCTGCGCCTTGCTCGGCTACTGGGCCATCCTGGCGACCTGGGGCGACTACAGCTTGCACGGCAACGCACCGGCCAAGCTGGACCTGATCTTGCTGGGTGACAGCCACCTGTACCACGGCGAAGGCATCGCCTTCGATCCGGAAGGCATCCTCGGCACCTTGCCCTCTATTGTCAATGTGATTGCCGGCTACCTGGCGGGCAGCTTCGTGCGCCAGACGGCGCCGGCGCAGCTGCGTGCCGCGCTGTATCGGCTGGTGGTGGCTGGCGTCATCTGCGTGGCCGTGGCCCTGTGCTGGAACGAAGTGTTCCCGATCAACAAGAAGCTGTGGACCAGCTCTTACGTGATGCTCGGTATCGGCCTGGACTTGCTGCTGCTGGCGCTGCTGATGCTTGTCATCGACGTGCGCAAGATCACGGGCTGGACCTACTTTTTTGAAGTCTTCGGCAAGAACACGCTGTTCATTTACCTGGTGTCGGAAGTGCTGGTGATCATCGCGTTTACCGTGCGCATCGGTGGCGGCAATCTGTACCAGTGGCTGTACCAGCACTGGTTTACGGGCTGGGCGCCGGCGCGCGTGGGCTCCTTGCTGTTTGCCGTCAGCTTCATGCTGCTGTGCTGGCTGATCGCCTATGTCATGGACAAGCGCAAGATCTACATCAAGGTCTAGAATTTCAATTTCAGGCCGTAGCGCGTGGCCAGTGCGGTGAAGAGCAGCATCAGGGCGGTGACGGCGGCCGCGTTCCACAGGCCGGCCGCGCCGCCCGTTTCCCAGTACGGCCACCAGAAGCGCGGCAAGTGCAGCACGGCCGCCAGTTGCTGCCACAGGTCGGGCACGATGTAGGCGAACAGGGCATTGGTGCCAGCGGGCAAGAGCACCACGGCCCAGGCGCGCCAGCGCCACACGTCGATGACGACATAAAACACGAGGAACAGGGCCAGGACGAGGGCGCTGCACACGAGCGTGTAGGATTCCGTTGCCGCGATCTTGTTGATGTGGTGATACGGCCGCAGCAGCATGCCGGCCGCGAACAGGCCCAGCGCGAACCACGCCATGAAACGGATGCGCTGCCCATGGCTCAGGGCGGCGCCGCGCAGGAACAGCTGGCCCACCAGGGTGCCTGCCAGTACGTTGGCCGCCGTCGAACCAAGCACTTGCGGCACGTTGACGAAGGCGTTGATGCCTGCAGGCAGGAAATCGAGGCTGCCCGCCGTGCCGCCCATGTACAGCACGAGCAGCAGGGAAAATACGCCCATCAGCGCCGTGCCGCTGCCCCGGCATGCCAGGTACAGCAGGCTGCACAGCAAATAGGACCAGCCTATCATGCCGAGGATGCCCCACCACGACGGTTGCAGCCAGGTGCTGGAAAACTCGCTGTTCAGCTCCCCGCGGAACGTTGCCAGCAGGAACAGCATCAGGACGCCGCCTGCAGCCAGCTCCAGCTTGCCCGCGCCCTGGCGCCACAGCAGCATCATGGCCACGTAAAATAGCAGGAAATATATGGCGTGCGGCAGCGGCGCCGCCTGCGCATCGTAGCGGTAGGCATTGGCCAGCACCACGCCGGCCAGCATCAGGCTGGCCGAGCGCCACAGCAGGCGTCCCAGCAAGGCTGGCGTGACATGGCCGCAATGGCGCTGCAAGGCCAGCGGTATGGCCATGCCGACCATGAACAGGAATCCGGGAAAGACCAGGTCGGGTAAGGTGATGCCGTCGGCGCGGGGGCCCGCATGCTCGAGCCACCAGGCGATGCCGGGCATGCCGGCCAGGTAGTTGACCCAGATCATGATGACGATCACGCAGCCGCGGAAGGCATCGAGGCTGGTCAATCGTTCGGCGGCGGTGGCTGTGGCGACGGTGGCTGGCGGCATGGAATAAGGAAAAAGGTCGAAAAAAAAGCAGCCCCGGCGTGAACCGGGAACTGCCTTGCGCATATTGCTGGGAGCGGGAATTACTGTGCCGCTGCTGCCGGCGCCGCCGCTGCCGTGGCAGGACGGTTCAGCCACAGGATCCAGTAGCGGGCCAGGTCGCCCACGCCATCGCCGCCCTTGACCGTTTCCAGTACCTTGATGGCGTCGTCTTTCTTGCCGGCCATCGCGTAGGAGTAACCGAGGCGCAGCTTGGCATCTTCTGGACGCTTCAGGCCGCCCTTGGCGATGCCTTTCTGGATCAGGTCGATACCTTTGTCGAACTGGTCCATCGTCACGAAGGCGTAGCCGAGGTTGATCAAGCCCGTGCCATCCTTGCTCTTCATGGCCGATGCTTCACCGCTGGCGATGTTTTTCGCATCGTCGGCGGCAGCCTTGTTGGCCTGGTCGCGCAGTTTCTTGTGCTTGGCGGCATTTGCGCCCGTGCCCAGCACGCCTTTGGCAAAGCCCGCGTCGAGGACTTTTTTCGCTTCCGTCGGGAAGGCGTTCTGCAAGGCGATTTCAGCCATGTCGCTGTAATCCTGCGGCGGCATGGTGCCCACGGCCTTGAATTGCAGGCGCAGCACGTCGAGCGCGAAACGGTCGGAATAGCCGGCCTTGCCTTGCGTGCGGCTCAGCAAATCGCTCCAGTAGTCATCCGACGGGTAGTAGCGCACCAGGTTTTCCATGGCGACCAGGTAGGTGGCTGGATCCTTGCTTTTCGAACCCGTGTTGGCCAGCAATTGCAGTTCTTCGATTGTCGGGGTCTTGCCCGCTTGCTGCTTGGCCGTCAGGTCTGCCATCAGTTCCTGTTTCGCGCGCGCGAAATCATTGCTGAAGTAGTAGGCGCGGATGATGTACTGGCGCACGCCAGCCACATCGCCGGTTTCCGTCTGGTAGCGGGTGAACCATTTGATGGCGTTCGGATAATCCTTGGCGTTGTAGTGGTAGTTGGCCAGCGCCTGGATGAAATCGCCTTGTACCTTTTTTTCCAGCTTGCCCGATTCGATGACCGCTTCCAGCGCCGTCATGGCCATCGGCGCATTGTTGGTGGTCGACGCCAGCGCCACGCGCAGGCGGTTCAGCACGAACAATTCGTACGGCGTCAGGGCGGGAATGGCGGCAGCCTGGTCGATGCGGCTTTGCACGTCGGCGTAGTTTTTCGCATCCATCGACGCCTTCACGGCGTCCGGATCGAGCAGCTTGAACACTTCAGGGCGCACCGTATCGGCAGGCGCGGCGGTAGGCGCACCTGCAGCGGCGGCCGGCTTGGCCTCCTGCGCGTGCGACAGGGCTGGCAAGACATTCAGGCCGATGGCGGCCAGGAGCAGGCTAAGGCGTGCAAGACGGAATTGGGACATGGTCAATCCTTCAATCAATAACAAAAATACGCACCGGCACTGGCAGCCGCAACATCGTGTAGTAGCATTGCCAGAGGGGCAAGGAAGCTCGAAAAAACACATTCATGCCAGTCTGCCTGCACAAGTCAAACAGAAGCGGCATGATACAAAACGGCTATTGTCACATAAACGGCTGAGCGGGTGCGGCAAACGTGCGCGCCAGGGCTTGCCCTTTGGCATCGAACAGCAGGCAGCGCTGCGGCGGCAGGTGCAGGCGCATGGCGTCGCCCGCGTGGCGCATGCCTTCCTCGGCCGGCAGCTTAACGGCCAGCATTTCGGCCAGCATATCGTTCACCCCCGGCATGCTGGCGTAAACGATGGCCACGTCGCCCAGGTATTCCACATGGCTGACGGCCGCGTCGACCACGTTGTCGCCCGCATTGCTGCCGTGCTGCAGGCTGACATGCTCGGCGCGCACGCCCAGGGTCAGCTGGTCGCCCGGCGCCACGGTCTCGCCCTGCGCTTCGACGTCGATGACGGCGCCGCGGGGCAGGCGCACGGTCACGGAGCCGGGGCCAGAGGCGACGGCCTCGCAAGCGACGAAATTCATCTTCGGCGCGCCGAGGAAGCCGGCCACGAACAGGTTGCCGGGATTGTTATACAGTTCGTGCGGACTGCCCACCTGTTCGATGCGCCCGCCGTTGAAGACGACGATGCGCTCGCCCAGGGTCATGGCCTCGACCTGGTCGTGCGTGACGTAGATCATGGTTGTCTTCAATTCCTGGTGCAGGCGCGAGATTTCCACGCGCATCTGCACGCGCAACGATGCATCGAGGTTCGACAGCGGTTCGTCGAAGAGAAAAACCTTGGGTTTGCGCACGATGGCGCGGCCGATGGCCACGCGCTGACGCTGGCCGCCCGACAGGTCCTTCGGCTTGCGTTTCAACAGCGGCGTGATCTGCAGGATCTCGGCCGCGCGCTCGACGGCGGCGCGCACCTCGGCCTTTTTATGCCCCGCCAGCGAGAGGGCGAAGGCCATGTTCTCGAACACCGTCATGTGCGGATACAGGGCGTAGCTCTGGAAAACCATGGCCAGGCCCCGCTCGGCCGGGGCGATATCGTTGGCCAGCTGGCCGCCAATATGCAGCTCGCCATCCGTGATGTCTTCCAGCCCGGCGATCATGCGCAGCAGGGTCGATTTGCCGCAGCCGGACGGTCCCACGAAGACGACGAATTCGCCGTCGCGGATATCGAGGTCGATGCCGTGGATGACGGGGTGCTTGTCGTCGTACAGCTTGACGATGTTCTTTAAAGCGATATGTGCCATGAAGTGCTTCTATCCTAGCTTGCGCTGGCCGGCGCAGAGGTGGCGCCGGCGTCAGATGGGTCGGAGGTATCCTTCGGGCCGATGCGCATGAAGCGCGACAGGATCAGTACGGGCACGGCCGACACCAGCACCCACAGGAAGAAAGTCTTGTAGCCGAGCGCCGTCTGGATGTCGCCACTGATCATCTTGAACAGCACGGAACCCAGCTGCATCACGCCGGTGGCGAACGCATAGTGGGCCGTCTGGTACTTGCCGACCGAGACGACCTGCATCATGAACAGGATCAGGCCGACGAAGCCGAAGCCATAGCCGAACATCTCCACGCTGAGCGCGGCCGTGATCAGGGTCAGGTCGGTCGGCATGCTGTGGCTCAGGTAGTAGAACACCAGGTTCGGCAAGTTCATGGCCAGGATCAGGAAGAACATGGCGCGCTTGAGGCCCAGCCACGATGTGAAGTAGCCGCCGCCGATGCTGCCCAGCAGGAAGGCGACGGTGCCGGCCGTGCCATACACGGCGCCCACTTCCGTCGTCGACAGGCCCAGCCCTCCAAGTTCGCGCGCTTCGCGCAGGAACAGCGGGCCGATGGTCTGCACTTGCGCCTCGCCCGCGCGAAACAGGATGATGAAGGCGATCATGCCCCAGATGCCCGGTTTTTTCAGGAAGTCCACCAGCACGTCCCACAAGGTGCGGCTGATGCCAGCCACGCTCTTGTCGGCCACGGCCGCGTTGCGTACCTGCGGCAGCGCCCACAGGTGGTAGGCGGCCAGCGACAGCATCATGGCGCCGATGATCAGGAAGATCACCGACCAGGCGGGCTTGACGCCGATTTTCTTCTCCAGGTAGCCGGCCAGGATCACCAGGCCGCCCAGCGAGATGAATTTGCCGGCATTGAAGAAGGCGCCTTGCCAGCCCGCGTAGGCCGCCTGCTGCTTGTCCGACAGGCTGGCGATATACAGGCCGTCGCAAACGATGTCGTGCGTGGACGAGGCCAGCGCGGCGACGAACAGCACGGCGATGCAGGCGGCGAACCACAGCGGCGTTTGCAGCGCCAGCGCGATCAGGCCCAGGCTCAGGCCGCCAAGGAACTGGAACAGCACCACCATGGTCTTCTTGCTCGACGTCAGCTCCAGGAAGGGGCTCCACAGCGACTTGAAGACCCAGGCAAAGCCGATCAGGCCCGTCCAGCGGGCAATCTGGTCGTTCGGCACGCCCATGCTCTTGAACATCAGGCCGGCCACCAGGGCCACGGCGTAGAACGGCAAGCCCTGGGCGAAGTACAAGGTAGGCACCCAGGTGATCGGGCTGCGGACTTTCTTGCTGATGCTGATGCGCTGGTCGTGCATGGAGGCTTCCTTATCGAGAGACGTTTTCATTTGACTGCGCCGTCCATGCCGCGCATGAAGAAGCGTTGGGTAAACAGGAAGGCGAGCAGGGTCGGCACGATAGTGATCAGGGTGCCGGCCGCGATCACGCGCGTGCTGCTGCCGAAGGTGCCGCGCAAGTACAGCACGCCCACCGACAGGGGAAATTCATCGGGCTTGCTCATGACGATGGACGGCCAGATGTATTCATTCCACGATTCGACGGCCGTCAGGATGCCGACGGTGGCCAGCCATGGCGTAATCAGGGGCAGCATGATGCGGCTGAAGATGACCCATTCGGACGCGCCATCGACACGCGCCGCGTCGATCAGGTCTTGCGGCACTTCCTCGAATGCCTGCTTGAGCAGCAAGATGGCCACGGCCGTCACCACGTTGGGCAGGATCACGCCCGTGTAGGTATCGACCAGGCTCATTTGCGTGATGGTGATGAAGTTGACGAGGAAGTTGACCTCGGACGGCAGCACCAGCGTGGCCAGGATCAGGCCGAACACGAGTTTGCGGCCGCGGAATTTCAGGCGCGCCAGCGGATACGCGGCCAGTGAACACAGCAGCAGTTTCCAGAACACGGTAAACACGGCGATCAGCACGGAATTCTTGAAGAAGGACCAGATCGGGATCGCCTTGAACACTTCGATGAAGTTGTCGAATGACGGTGCCTTCGGCCAGAAGGTGGGCGGGAAGGCGAAGATATTGCCTTCCGTGGAAATGGCCGTCACCAGTGTCCACCAGAACGGGAAGACGCAGACGACGGCGATCGCGCACAGCACGGCGTAGTGGCCCAGGATGTGCAGGCGCGTTGTCAGGGGGCGGGAACGTTTTTTCATGGTCAGCGGTGCTTCGGTTTCAGATAGCGCAGGCACAGCAGGGCGATGCCGATGCAGAACAGCGAGACGACGAAGCTGGCCGCCAGCGCGCGCGGCAGTTTCAAGTGCTTCAGACCCTGGTCATACGCGTAGTACAGCGCCGTGAAAGTCGAATTCATCGGCCCGCCCTGGGTCAGCACGTCGACTTCCTGGTACGCCTTGAGGGCCGCCAGCACGGACAGGATGGAGCACAGCATGATGGTGGGGCGCAGCATCGGCACGGTGATCTTCCAGAAGCGCTGCCAGTGGTTGGCGCCATCGAGCATGGCCGCTTCCTGCATGTCCGACGGGATCGATTGCAGCGCCGCCAGGTACATCACCATGTACCAGCCCAGGCCGCGCCACAGGGTGACGAACATGACGGCAAACAGGGCCAGGCTGTCGTTCGTCAGCCAGCCCACGGGCGCGTTCACCAGTTTTAACGTCATCATCACGTAGTTCAAGGCGCCCTGTTCGTGGAACATGAAGCCCCACATGATGCCGACCACGGAGACAGTGGTCACCACCGGCACGTAGAAGGCGGCGCGGAACAGGCGGATGCCGGGCAGGCGATTATTCACCAGCACGGCCAGCACGATGGCGCCGACCTGCACGAAGGGCACCATCAGCAAGAACATCAGCGAGTTTTTCAGGCCCGAGACGAACATCTCGTTGTTGAAGATGTAGCGGAAGTTATCGAGGCCGACGAAGCGCGTCTCGCGTATCAGGCTGTAATCGGTAAACGCCAGCACGGAGCCGTAGCCGACGGGCCAGAAGGAAAAGGCGGCCAGCAGCAGCAGGGCCGGGGCGAGGAACAGCCAGGCTTGCACGGTATGGCGGTGGGCGAGTTTCATGGTGTCCTTAGTGGCGCGGCAGGGTGGCCAGCTTGCGGTTCCAGATGGCGACGGCCTGGTCCAGCGCCTGCTTGACGTTCTGCTTGCCCGTCACACCTGCTTCGACGGCCTTCACGAGCGAGCGGCGCAACTCGTCGTAGTCGTCGATGCCGGCCACGTACAGGGTGCGCGAGTGGCCCATCGACAGGGCGCCGGCGGCCACCGCCTTTTCGGCAGCGCCTGCATTTTTCGGCGTGGCGAGAAAGAACGGGTCGGCCGCCGCTTTCACGGTGGTGGGAAAGACGCTGGCCTGTTTGGCGAAGGCCAGCTGGTTCTCGTCGTTTGTCAGGAAGCGCGCGAACTTGCCGACCGACGGCAGCTGGCGCGCCGGCACGCCTTTCGGAATGGCGAAATGCACGAGCCAGCCGCCATCGGCGATGCCGGTGGGACCCAGCGGCGCGGGCGCCACGTCGGTGATGGCGTAGATGTCTTTCGCGTCGCCGCGGATGCGCTGCATGGCCGTCGGCGGCGCCAGCAGCATGCCCAGGCGACCACCCTTGTAGGCGTCGATCACGGCCGGGAAATTATCTTCGGCGAACAGGCTTTCTTTCAATAAGCCACCGACCTTGTAGGTGTCGGCCAGTTTCTGCACCAGCGCCACGTGCTGCGGCGAATTGAAGACGGCGCGGTTGTCGGTGATGACGGCCAGGCCCTGCTGCATGAACAGGCCGTCGATTTTGGACAAGGCGGGGGCGATGCCGGCCTTGCCCGTGCGTTGCGCGATCTGGCGCGCGTACGCCAGCTGTTCATCGAGGCTGGCGGGGCCGCGCGTGAGGCCCGCCTGCCTGAAGATGGCGCTATTGAAGGCGATCACCGCGACATTGCTGTACATGGGAAAACCGTAGGTGCGGCCCTTGAAGCGCAAGTCGTCCAGGGCGCTGGGAATGTAGCTGGCGCGCGCTTCCTGGATCAGGCCATCGACTGGCGTGAGCAAGCCGTCGCGCGCAAATTCGTCGGCCCAGGGCACGTTCAGGCTGACCAGTGCGGGCGGCGTGCCGGCCACGATGCGCGTGACCAGCTTGGTCTGGATGACGTCCCACGGGAAGTCGATCCATTCGATCTTGACGCCAGGATTCTGCGCCTCATAGCGCGCCACCACCGTATTGAAATACGGCGTGAACTTGGGCTTCATGCTGAAGGCCCAGAATTCGATTTTCTCGGCAGCCCATGCCTGCGGCGCGAGCAGGCCCGCGCAGGCAACAACCGCCAACAGTCTCTTGATCGTCATTTTTATCCTGGAGCGTGGCGCTCCAATGTCCATGAGTCCGCGGCGCGGGTACATGCCCTTGCCGTCGCTTATATTCGGGTGCTTCTGCCGGCAGCCGCGCCCCGTGCCGGGGGCGCAGCTGCCGGGGAGTGCTTAGTTTGTTTTTGTTACCTTGCTCAAGTGACGCGGCGCATCCGGGTCCATGCCGCGCGCGGCAGACAGCTTGGCCGCCATCACGTAGAAGGACTGGATGGCGACGATCGGATCGAGGTCCGGCGTGGCCGCCACGGGCAGGGTCAGGTCGCGCTCGGCCACGTCGGCGGGGGCCGCCAGCAAGACCTTGGCGCCGCGGCCGCGCATTTCGCTGGCCAGTTGCAGCAGGCCGGCCTGGGTCGGGCCGCGGGTGGCGAAAATCAGCAGCGGGTAGCCGTCTTCGATCAGGGCCATCGGGCCGTGCTTGATTTCGGCGCCGCTGAACGCTTCCGCCTGCAGGGCCGAGGTTTCCTTGAATTTCAAGGCAGACTCCAGCGCCACGGGGAAGCTGATGCCGCGTCCGACGACCATGATGTTGCGGGCCGGGGCCAGCACGTCGATGGCCGGCGACCAGTCGACGCGGGTCGCTTCAAGCAGCGCCTCCGGCAGCGCTTCCAGGCCGCCCAGCAGTTCGGGGTCGTTCTGCCACTGGGCCACCATGCGCGCACCGGCGACCAGGCTGGTGATGAAGCTTTTCGTGGCGGCGACGCTTTGCTCCTTGCCGGCGCGCAGGGGCATGGCCCACTCGGCGGCGTGCGCCAGCGGCGAATCGATGTCGTTGACGAGGGCCACGGTGGTGGCGCCGCCGTCGCGGAAGTAGCGGATCGGTTCGACCACGTCCGGGCTCTGGCCCGATTGCGAGATCGAGATGGCCAAGGTGTCGCGCGTCACCAGCGGCGACTTGTTCAGGGTGACTAACGACATCGGCAGCGAGGCCACGACACGGCCCAGGCGCGCCATGATCAGGTAGGCGACGTAGTTGCAGGCGTGGTCGGAGCTGCCGCGCGCGATGGTCAGCGCGGTCGAGAACGAGGTGCTCCTCAATTTGCGGCCCAGTTCCGCGTAGCGTTCCGTGTCGCTGGCCAGTTGCAGGGCGACGCATTCGGCGGCGGAAATGGCTTCTTTAAGCATCATTGAGGTCACAGATTTCTCCTTCTATATACACAGCTTTGAGTTTGAGATCGCGATCGAGTACCACCAGATCGGCGTAAGTGCCGGGGGCCAGCCGGCCGCGTTCTTCCAGGCCCAGGTAATCGGCGGCGTTGGTCGACACGCGCTTGGACGCGTCGGCCAGGTCCAGTCCCAGTCCCACCAGGTTGCGCAGCGCCTGGTCCAGGGTCAGGGTGCTGCCCGCAAGGGTGCCGTCGGGCAGGCGCACGCCGCCCATGCATTTCTGCACGGCGTGGCGGCCCAGCATGTATTCGCCATCCGGCATGCCGGTGGCGGCCGTCGAATCGGTAACGCAGTACAGGCGCGGGATGGCGCGCAGGGCCACCTTGATGGCGCCCGGATGCACGTGCAGCAGGTCGGGAATCAGTTCCGCGTATTCGGCGTGCGCGAGGGCGGCGCCGACCATGCCCGGCTCGCGGTGGTGCAGGCCGCTCATGGCGTTGAACAGATGCGTGAAACCCATGGCGCCATGTTCCAGCGCGGCCACGCCGTCTTCGTACGAACCGAGCGTGTGGCCGATCTGCACGCGCACGCCGGCGTCGGCCAGGGCGCGCACCAGGTCCAGGTGGCCGGCGATTTCCGGTGCCACGGTGATGACGCGCAGCTTGGCCAAGGTTTGCAGGCGCTCGATTTCGGCCAAGGTGGCGGCGCGCGCGAAGTTCGGCTGCGCACCGAGCTTGCCCGAATTGATGTACGGACCTTCCAGGTGGGCGCCCAGCACGCGCGCCGTGTTCGGGCGGCGGTGGTTGGCGGCGATGCCGATGGCCGTCAGAGCCATGTCGATGTCTTCCGGCGGCGCCGTCATGGTGGTGGCCAGCAGGCTGGTGGTGCCGTGGCGCGCGTGGATGGCCGCGATGGTGTAGACGGCTTCGCCGCCTTCCATGATGTCCTTGCCGGCACCGCCATGCACGTGCAGGTCGATAAAGCCGGGCAGAATATAGTCGTCGCTGTTGCTCGACGGGTGGAGGGAATCGCCGGTGATGCTGTCGACCCGCTCGCCGAAGGCGATGGCGCCGTGGATCCAGCCGCCGGGGGTAAGGATATTGCCTTTGATAGTGCTGCTCATCTGCGCGACTCCGCTACGAATTCATAATAATCACTGCGGCAATACGAGTGGGTCAGTTCCACCGCTGCGCCGTTGTCGAGATAACTGACACGGGTGATGTGCAGCATGGCTTCACCCGTCTTGATATTGGCCAGCTTGGCCTGTTCCGCCGTGGCGTTGACGGCGCGGATATGCTGCAGCGCGCGCATCGGGATGGTGCCGCGCGACTCCAGGTAGCCGTACAGCGAATCGGTCACCTGCTGCGGGTCCGGCATGTACAGGGCGGGGATGGTGGTCGTTTCGATCGCCATCACCACTTCATCGGCCGTGCGCAAGCGGCGCAAGCGCGCCACCGGCATGTGCGGCGACAGGCCCAGCGACAGCAGTTCCAGCGGCGCGGCCGAGCCGATGTCGCGCTGCAGCCAGCGCGAGCCGGCCGTAAAGCCCCGCTGGCGCAATTCTTCCGAAAAGCTCGTCAGGCGCGACAGCGGCTGTTCCAGTTTGGGCGTGATGTAGGTACCCGAGCCGCGCTTGCGCGTCAGCATGCCCCGGTCGCACAGCATGTCGATGGCTTTGCGCGCCGTGACGCGCGAGATTTCCAGGATGTCCGACAGCACGCGCTCGGAGGGCAGGGCCTGGTTGGCGCGCCAGTCGCCGCTGGCGATGCCGTCCGACAGCATGTTCGCCAGCTGCATGTAGAGTGGCGTGTCGCTGGCCGGATTGGGTTTGAAGGTGGACAGTTTGGCCAGCATGGTCATTGCTCCTGCAAGTGCTTGCGTATCAGGCGCAGACCGCCTGCGGCCGAGTCGCCCTGTGCCGGCACGACCAGTTGCAACAGTTCCGCCGGCAGGTAGCCCGACAAGGGTGCCGCCAGGCCGCCGCACAGGGCCACGGGCAAGGCGCCAGCCGGGTCGAGCGCCCTGGCGATTAGCGCGATCTGCCGGCCCGCGTCGACCAGGATGGTGCGCGCCACGGCATTGCTGGCCGCGTGTTCGAGCACCAGGCGCGCCAGTTGCGCGAAATTGGTCTGGCTGGCGGCCGCCAGCCACACCTGCATGGCGTCGCGCTGGCCGCCGCAGGCGTCGATGACGGCCGTGGCGAAGGCGCTGCCGGGCACGCGGCCGTCGACTACTTGCTGCGCATGGTTGATGGCGCGCATGCCGATCCAGGCGCCGCCGGCCTCGTCGCCGGAAGGGAAGCCCCAGCCGCCCACTTCATGGCGGCTGCCGTCCGCGTGCAGCACTTCGCCCACGCTGCCCGTGCCGATGGCAACGATGGCGCCCGGCTGGCCCGCGTGCGCGCCCAGCAGGGTGGTCAGGGCATCCGATTCGAGTGCCACGAAGGCATAGCCGGGATTGTGTTCGACGAAGCTGACAGCCCACTGTTTGTTGTGCACGCCGGCCAGGCCCAGGCCGATGGCCATGCGCTGCAAGGATGGCTGTTCCAGGCCGGCCGCGCGGAAAGCCAGGGTGACGGCCTGCGCCACGGAGGCCCAGGCCCGTTCGATGCCCAGTCCCAGGCCGGAAGGGCCGCTTTGCCCCTGCGCCAGTTCCTGGCCGTCGAGGCGCGCCAGGCGTACGCGGGTACCGCTTCCCCCGCCGTCGACGCCGATTATGTATTCGATCATGTTATGCAGTCCCGCGTTTGGTTGAGTGCGCCTGTCTCGGTTCTTTTATTTGTCGGGCGGCGAAAAAGCTGAAGGCACTATATTGTCGCCCAGATGGCTTGTCAACAGGTATTTAAGTGGTATTAATAAATGCGTTGCGCGGCGTCCCGCCATGCCCGAGGGTATGATTGCAAGTCATTGTTAATGAAGGATTTTTTATGGGTGCCGAATGGTATTGAAATTGGCCTTGTTTAATGCCAATTTTTTCCAACTGGTCTGTTGTTGGGCGTGCGCTATTGCTTGTATGCATGCTTGGCAAGGGACGCCATGAAGAGTAAAGTCCGCCTTTTACACCTGAGTTGGAAGAGCATGATGAACGACAAGGCAGCAAAGAGCGAGTACTGGGACGACTGGCAGCAAGAGGCGCTGGCCGCCGGTGTGTCGGCGCCGCTGGCCGCGCTGGGCATGGAAATGATGCGCACGCACCGCAAGAACCGCTGGCCGAAGGATTTCCTGGGTCGCGAAAGCGATGGCCCGGTCATGATCGAAATGTGCCTGGAAGATGAGGCGGAAACGGAATTGTTCTTTATCGAGAACCTGTATCCCTACGATGCGGCGCTGATCGAAAAGACGCGCCGCCGTCTGTGCCTGCACTGATCGTGCGCTGACGTGTGACTGGAACGGCCGCCTTGCGCGGCCGTTTTCACGTCAGGTGCTGAATTTTTCGCTGCTGGTGGTGGTGCTGGTGCGCATGCGCAGGCTCAGCAGCATGACAGCGACCAGCAGCAGCGAATGCGTGCCCGGTTCATGCGAACCAGGAGCGCGCCGGTTGGCGTCCTGCGACTGGAAACTGGCCAGCCGCGTGGCTGGGGTGGCCGGCGCCGCCTGGTAGGTTGCCGCCTGCATCGGCTGTGTATCCGCCGCATAAGTGTTGCCAACGGCCCAGAGCGACAGGGCCGCGCCCAGCAAGATCATTCTTCTCATCATATTGTCTATTTCCGCCGAGGGCTGCAAGTCGATTACACATGGTCAGCCGTATGCCGGCCATGTCCTGTCCCCAGTTTGTATGCTTGTTTCCGTGCTGCTTCTGCCGCACCGAAATGATATCTATTTATAAATTCCGTGTATTAAAACATAATAAAATAAAAATGCAAACGTCTTTTTGTAAATAAGCGCATGCGCTGCCCGTGCTTGCCGGGTAGGTCTATTGCATGGGGGAAATGACGTGGCATTTTCATGGGGGAGTGTCATAATGGCCCAGGCATTTCCGCCCATGCATGGAGTAGATGATGAGCAAGGCACAGGACAGCAAGAAAGAAGCCAAGAAGGAACAAGCCAAGAAGGAACCGGCCAAGACCATGAAGGAAAAGAAGGAAGCCAAGAAGGTCAAGAAAGAAGAGCGCAAGCGCTGATCATGCGCGTGCGCCGTTCATCGATGCGCCCGTGGCGTGCGCCGGCCTTGCTGGCGGCGTTCGCCCTGCTGGCCTGCGGCGTGCCCGTGTCCGGCGTGCAGGCGCAGCAAAAACCGCCGCCGTCCACGTTCGGGCAAGTGGTGGGCAATGCCGTGCTGTGCATCGACCAGATCGACAACAAGGCTTTTTATGCGTATCTGCTGACGGCCTTCGGCCCCGCCTACAAGCATGAAGGGGGCGCGTACTGGTTCCGCACGGACGCCACCTTGTGGGGCGCGCCGATTACCGACGTGATTGTCAGCGACGATACCAGCCCCCTCGTCTTCATGGGCGTGGTGGCGGACTCGACACCGGAAAAGCTGGAGCCGGCCATACGCGGCGTCTCGGGCCTGCGTTTCAATAAACTCGACAATTCCGCCTTTCCTGTCCGTGGTTCCGTGCCTGGCAGTAAAATCGTCTACTTCCGCAGCAAGGCGAAAGTCTATTGCGCCAAATACAAGCCGTTGCCGCCCGCCCGCACCCGATGAGGGTATCGGCTTGCCGCCGCGCATTTTGATCGTTTCATCCGCAGGGTCTCCATGTACACGCATTATTTCCAGCTCAAGCAATCGCCGTTTTCGATCGCCCCCGATCCGCGCTACCTGTTCATGAGCGAACGCCACCGCGAAGCGCTGGCGCACCTGCTGTATGGCGTGGGCAGCGGCGGCGGCTTCGTGCTGCTGACGGGAGAAATTGGCGCCGGCAAGACCACCGTGTGCCGTTGCTTCATGGAACAGATTCCGGAAAATTGCCAGCTGGCCTACATCTTCAATCCGAAACTGTCCGTCGAGGAATTGCTGCTGTCGATCTGCGAGGAATTCCGCATCGCTCTGGGGCCCGGCGTGGCCAGCGTGAAAGGCTATGTCGACGCCATCAATGCACACCTGCTGGCCAGCCATGCGCAGGGCAAGAACAATGTGCTGATTATCGATGAAGCGCAAAACCTGTCCGCCGCCGTGCTGGAACAGTTGCGCTTGCTGACGAACCTGGAAACGAGCGAGCGCAAGCTGCTGCAGATCATCCTCATCGGCCAGCCGGAATTGCGCGCCATGCTGGCCCGGCCGGAACTCGAGCAGCTGGCGCAGCGCGTGATCGCCCGCTATCACCTGGGGTCGCTGACGGCGGACGAGACGGCCAGCTATATCCGCCACCGCCTGGCCGTGGCGGGCAGCACGGCGCAGACGCCGTTCGCGCCTCGCCTGATGGCGCAAATCCATGGCTTGAGCAAGGGAGTGCCGCGCCGCATCAACCTGCTGTGCGACCGCGCGCTGCTGGGCGCTTACGTGGAAAACCAGCCGCAAGTGACGCGCCAGATCTTGCGCCGTGCCGCCGAGGAAGTGTTTGCGGAAGAGGGCGGCAGGGCGGCTGTGTCCGGCTTGCGCTGGCCGCACGTTGCCGGCGGCGTGCTGGCCGGCGCCATGGTCACGGCCGCGCTGGCCTGGCATTTCATGCCGCGCCCGTCCGCTGTGCCCGCTGTACCTGCCGTGGCCGCCTCCGTACCGGCAGCCTCCGCCGTGGCGGCTGCCGCTGCATCCGCATCCACGCCCGTACCCGCCAAGGTGCCGGACCGCAACGCCGTGCTGCGCCAGCTGGCCAGCCTGTGGGGCGAGCAGTTGCCGGCCGGCGACGCTTGCCAGGCGGGCGCCCGCGCCGGCCTGCGCTGCCTGCACAGCAGGGGCGGCATCGCCGAGCTGCGCGTGCTGGACCGTCCCGCCATGCTGGCTTTGCGCGATGCGGATGGTACGGAACAGATGGCGCTGCTGACGCGCGTGCAGGACGAGAGCGCTACCTTGATGCTCGATGGAAAACAGCAAAGCCTGCCGCTGGCCCAGCTGGCGCAACGCAGCGATGGCAGTTTCACGACCTTCTGGCGCGCTCCGCGCAGCTGGCGCGACGAGGTGCCGCTGGGCGCCCGCGGCGCCGACGTTGACTGGCTGGCGCAGCGCCTGGCGCAACAGCGGGGTTTGCCAACGCCGGCCGCCAATCTGCCGCTCGATGCCGAGATGCAAGGCCAGCTGCGCGCGTTCCAGCTAAGCCAGAAGCTGCGGGCCGATGGTCTGGCGGGCCCGAAAACGTACATACGCCTGATGCAGCTGGGCGATAACGCGGAGCCGCGCCTGAGCAGCGCGGCTCCTGCCGTGGCAGCGCCCGCTGCGACGGCGATGGTGGCGGGGAAATAAGATGTCCTACATACTTGAAGCACTGAAAAAATCGCAAGCCGAGCGCCAGCTGGGCGAGTTGCCGTCAATCCACGCACCGCAAGTGCAACTGCACGATGGCGCAGCATCCGGCGCGGCGCGGCGCACTCCCGTCTGGCTGGCGCTGGGCGGCGTGGCGGTGGCCGTGGCCGTGGCTTCCGCGCTGCTGCTGTGGCAGTCTTGGCAGGCGGCGGCCACGGCGCCTGCGGTTGCACCTGCTGTCCTGGCCCAGGCTGTGCCAGCGCCGATGCCAGCAGTCGTCCCGCCCGCAGTTCCTGTGCCGGCGCCTGTGGCCGTGGCCGTGCCGCCGGCGGCCATCGCCGCGCCCGTGCACCATGCCCGGCCCGTGCCGGAACCGAAGCAGGAGTCGCCAGTCCCCGCTCCGGCGCCGGCCGTGCCCGTACCTGCGCCGGCGGCCGCAGCCGAAGAGACCGTGCCCGGCATGCGCGACTTGCCCGAGCCGATACAGCGTCAAATTCCCCCCGTCGCCATCGGCGGCTATATCTATTCGAAGAATCCGGCCGACCGCCTGCTGCTGATCGACAAGGTCCTGCGCCACGAAGGCGAGGAACTGGCGCCCGGCCTGGTGCTGGAAAAGTTGCAGCCGAAGGCGGCCATTTTCAGTTTCAAGGGCTATCGCTACCGCGTGCCGTATTGAGTTGTTGCGCATCAAGGCCGGGTAACAGTAGCTGAACCATACTGGCCTGGCCTGGTCGAACCAGGGTCGCTGCGACCGTGTGCGCGGCCGGGGAGTTCTGATGATAGCTGCCGCAGCTGGTGAGGGTGTCCTTGATGTGCATGGCTTGGGAAACCTGGCGCGCATCGACCATATCGTCGTGCTGATGATGGAAAACCGTTCCTTCGACCACATGCTCGGCTACCTGAGCCTGGAAGGTGGGCGCACCGACATCGATGGCTTGCAGGCCAGCCATGCCAACGTGCATGCGGGCGTGAGCTACCCCGTGCATCATTTGCGGCGCATGGCGTTTGGCCCGCAGCAAGATCCGTCGCATACGGGCATGTCGGTGGCGCAGCAATTGCAAAACAATAATGGCGGCTTTGTCGACGACTATGCGCAAACGCATCCGGGCGACCCCGACATCGACCTGGTGATGGGTTATTACAATGCATCCGACTTGCCCATGTACGATTTCCTGGCGCAGCAGTTTTGCGTCTGCGACCGCTGCTACAGCTCCGTTCCGGGCGCCACCTGGCCCAACCGCCTGTATGCGGTCAGCGGCAAGGCGGCCGGCAGCCGCGACAGCAAGCGCGTGCCCCTGTATACGAACAAATCCTTCGTGCGCCACCTGGACCGCGCCCAGGTCAGCTGGAAATTTTATTCCGCCTGGAAACCCTGGAGCCTGGCGCTGACGGACGACCATTACCGCTCATCCGAGCTGTACGAACCGTTCGGCTCCAGTGCGCGCCGCTATGGTTTCATCGGCGATGCGCTGGCGGGCGCCTTGCCCTCCGTCAGCTGGATCGATCCGCATTTTTTTGAGAATGACGACCACCCGCCGGCCGATATCCGCGCCGGTCAGGCGCTGGTGGCGCAGGTCTATCAGGCCCTGTCGCGCGGACCGGCCTGGGCGCGCACCTTGCTGATCCTCAGCTATGACGAGCACGGCGGCTTTTTCGACCATGTGCCGCCTGGCCCCGCCATCGACGACGACCCCGCGTTTCGCCAGTACGGCGTGCGCGTGCCCATGCTGCTCGTGTCGCCGCTGATTGCGCCGGGCAGCGTCAGCCACGAGGTGGTCGACCACACGTCGATCATCAAAACCATCCTGCAGCGCTTTTGCCGCGCCGCCGATGGCGCCTTGCCCCAGATGGGCGCGCGCGTGGCGGCCGCCAGCGGCCTGGGCGCCGTGCTGACCCTGGAGCAGCCCCGCGCCGCGCCTGCCGTGCCCGCGGCTGTGCTGGCGCAGCGCGCCGCATGGGAGGCGGATGTGCTGGCGCGGGATTTTACGCCGCTGGCGTCCGCTTGCCAGCCTGATGGCGAGGTGGCCGCCGCTGCCGCCGTACCGTTCCAGTCCGATGCCGAGGCGGGCGCGATTGCCGCCCACCGGCAATTGGCACGCACGGCCAGGAATGCGCAAGCGGCGAATAGTAAAACGGCGGGCAAAACGGCGGGCGC
>NZ_LNCE01000021.1:0-129743 GCF_001445815.1 Janthinobacterium sp. Ant5-2-1
GGGTACGTTCCGATATATTACTCACCCGTTCGCCACTCGCCACCAGAGCAAGCTCCGTGCTGCCGTTCGACTTGCATGTGTAAGGCATGCCGCCAGCGTTCAATCTGAGCCAGGATCAAACTCTTCAGTTTAATCTCTGTTACTTTGCCGTTTTACCGGCACCGTCTTGCGACGGGTCGCTCACTCAAAAAACTGACAGGCTACTTCCGAAGAAGTATCCTATTTCATTATTTCTTGTGAACATTTGATATTTTAAGTTAGACGCCAATCCGAAGATTGGCGCTGCACTGACATCAAATGCCCACACTTATCGACTGTTAATTGTTAAAGAACTGTATTCGGTACTGCTTTCGCGCTATCGACAAAGCGTTGTGTTTGTCAGCTGCGAAGAAGGAAGAGTATGAAGCGTTTGCAGCATTTCGTCAACCTTCTTTTGCTCCCCGTTTTTACTCTGCAACACCATGTTTTGTGTGCGTCGTTTTGCGAGGAGGCGAATCATATCAAAGACCGTCGAAGTTTGGCAAGCGTTTTTCCAGGAAAGCGTGCATGCCTTCTTTTTGCGCCGGCGTACCGAAGGCGGCCTGGAACAAACGGCGCTCGTAGGCGACGCCATCGGTCAAGGTGGTTTCAAAGGCGCGGTTGACGCAATCCTTGATCATCATGGCAACCGAGGTCGGCATGGCGGCGATGCTCTTGGCGGCGGCGAGGGTTTCTTCCAGCAATTTATCGGCCGGCACCACGCGCGACACGAGGCCGATGCGTTCCGCCTCGGCGGCATCGATGGTGCGCGCCGTCAGCAGCAGGTCCATGGCCTTGGCCTTGCCGATGGCGCGCGGCAGACGCTGCGTGCCACCCGCGCCTGGCGTGACGCCAACCTTGATTTCCGGCTGGCCGAACTTGGCGCTGTCGGCAGCAATCAGGAAATCGCACATCATGGCCAGTTCACAGCCGCCACCGAGCGCATAGCCGGCCACAGCGCCCACCACCGGTTTGCGCACGCGCAAGATATGCTCCCAGTTGCGGCTGATGTAGCCCTGGGTATAGGTATCCGGGTAGGTGTAGTCGGCCATGGCGGCGATGTCGGCGCCGGCGGCAAACGCTTTTTCGCTGCCCGTGAGGACGATGCATCCGATATTGTCGTCGGCGTCGAACTTCAGCAAGGCGTCGCCCAGCTCATTCATCATGTTCTCATTCAAGGCATTGAGCGCCTTGGGGCGGTTCAGGCGGATGACCGCCACTTTGTCCTGGATATCGATGATCAGGTCTTCGTATTGCATAGTGTCTCCTCTCGATGAACGGTGCAACGATTGTAGCGGCTAACGGCAGCGGCGCGGCAGGTGCGCTGCTATTATTGTGAGCCCGATCTTTTTTATCGAGCGGCATATTTTCTCCTACCTCTTCCAGTATTGCGCCCACTACCTGCGCGGCGACGGCAGCGCCGCCAGCGTCAATTTCCGCCGCCTGTGGTTCAGCAACGGCCTCAATTGCTTCGGCGCCCAGATCACCTCGCTGGCCTTGCCCCTGTGCGCGGTGCTCTTGCTGCACGCGACGCCGGAACAGATGGGCGCGCTGGTTGCCCTGCAGGCGCTGCCGTTCGCCCTCTTCGGCTTGCCTGTCGGCGTGCTGCTGGACCGGCGCAGCAAGCATCCGATCATGCTGTTCAGCGAAAGCATGTCCGGCCTGGCCCTGGCCAGCGTGGCCGTGGCCTACTGGTGCGGCGTGCTGTCGATGCCATGGTTATATATAGTGGGCTTCATCATCGGCACGGGCTTCGTCGTCGGTGGCGGCGCCGAACAGGTGTTTCTGACTTTCCTCGTGGGCCGCGATGGCTTGATCGATGCGCAGTCGAAATTTGCCGCCACCGAATCGGCTTCGCGCCTGATCGGTCCCGGCCTGGCCGGCGTACTCGTGCAAGTGCTGTCGGCGCCCGTCGCCATCCTGTGCACGGCCTGCGGTTATCTGATTTCCGTCTGCAATTTGCGCGCCATGAGCGTGCGCGACCCGCGTCCCGCACCGTCAAGCAAGCACGCCTTGCGCGACATCGCCGACGGCTTGCTGTTTGTCTGGCGCGAACCGCTGCTGCGCGCCCTGGCCTGGGGCGCCGGCATCTGGCACTTCCTGTTCTACGCCAGCATGGCCTTGACGGTGCTGTTCGCCACGCGCGACCTGGGCATGAGCCCGGGCGTGCTGGGCATGACGCAGATGCTGGGTGGCGCCGGCGTCTTGCTCAGCGCCTTCATCGTCAAACCGTTGACGAAGCGCTATGGCGCCGGCCGCACCATCCTGATCGGCCTGGCATCGACTTCGCTCTGCTTTGCCCTGACGCCAACGATTCCCGCCGCGCTGTTCGGCAGCGCAGCGGCCAGCGCCGTGGCGTATGCCATCTTGATGTTCTTTTTCGATTGCGGCGTGATGCTGTTCTTTATTCCCTACCTGGGCTTGCGCCAGAAAGTCACGCCCGACCCCATGCTGGGCCGCATGACGTCGACCATGCGCTTCCTGACGGTGGCGACGGCGCCGCTGGGCGCGCTGGCGGCCGGCTGGGTGGCGGAACATTTTGGCGTACGCAATGGCCTGACCTGCATCGCGGCCGGCAGTATTGTGTTGACGGTGGCCATGGTGTGGAGCACACCGCTGCGTAGCGTGCGCACCTGAAGCGATGAACGGGAATACACTGGCAAAAGATTGCCTTGGCGACACTATTCACGCCAAAGCCTGTGAGGTTTGATTTACATCAAGGTTTTAATTGATGCAAATCCATAAGCTGTCTTACATCACTTGAGGAGCACGCTATGTTTAACACCATCTTATTTCCCACCGACGGCTCGCCGTTGTCCGACAAAGCCGCCGAGACCGCCCTCGCCTTCGCCCAATTGAACAAGGCCAAGCTGGTCGCCATCAGCGTGGTGCAGCCGTTCCCGTTCTCGCCGATGGCGGACGGCGGCATCGTGCTCGACGCCAGCCTGTATGAACAGCAGATGCAGGAAGCGTCGCAGCGCGCCATCGACAAGATCGGCGCGGCGGCAAGCGCCGCCGGCGTGCCGTTTGAAGGCGTGGTCGCCGTGTCGCCAAGCCCGCACGACGAAATCGTCAATGCGGCGCAAACCTACCATTGCGACATCATCCTGATGGCTTCGCATGGCCGCAAGGGCTTGAACAAGCTGTTCGTGGGCAGCGAAACGCAAAAAGTGCTGGCGCATACCCATTTACCAGTCATGGTCCTGCGCTAAGTTACACCACGAACTGCCCGGCGACGCTTTCCCTAGCGCGCCGGCGCCTGCTTCGGCAGCAGCACCCACACGGCGCCGCTCTGCTTCATGCGGCCCGCATTCTCGGCCGCTTCGGCGCCAAAACCAAAGAAGTAATCGACACGGATAGGCCCGCGAATGGCGCCGCCCGTATCCTGCGCCATCACCAGACGCTGCATGGGAATCTCGCTATTGGCTTGCGTGGTGGCCAAAAACACGGGCGCACCTAGCGGCAAAAAGCGCGAATCGATGGCCACCGAACGCTGCGGCGTCAACGGCACGCCCAACGCGCCCTTCGGCCCCACTTTCGGATCAGGCAAGCGCTCTTCCTTGAAGAACACATAGCTGGGATTGGCGTTGAACAATTCATCCTTGCGCGTGGGGTGGCCGGCGATCCACGCCTTGATGCCCTGCGCGGACGCCTGACTCAGGGTCAGCTCGCCCTTGTCGACCAGGTAGCGGCCGATCGATTTGTAGGGATGGCCATTTTGATCCGCGTATGCCACGCGCACGGTTTCCTGCGTATCGGTCAGCTGCACGCGCCCGGATCCCTGCACTTGCAGGAAGAAGGCTTCGACTTCGTCATCCACCCATAACAATTCCTTGCCCGTGACGGACGTGGCGCGCTCGATGTCGGCGCGCGTCGCGTACGGCACCACCTTCTTGCCGACCAGCTTGCCCCGCAAGCGCATGTTCTTCAATTCCGGATACACGCCGGCCAGGTCGACGGTGACCAGGTCGTCGGGCACCTTGTACAGCGGCGTCTGGTATGGACCGCCCCGCTTGCGCGCGCCGTGCAGCAGCGGTTCGTAATAGCCCGTCACGAGGCCGGTGCTGGCGCCATCGGCCGTGATGACTTGATTGGGCACAAAGAAAGTCTCGAAAAACAGGCGGATGGCCTTGTCGCTGTCGGCATTCACCTGGCGCGCGATCGTGCACGACTCCTTCCAGTCCGGCCGTTTGACCAGCACGCCGCATGACGCCATGAACGCTGGCCAGGCGGCGCGCATGTCGTCGCGGGCCCAGCCAGGCAAGGCGGCAAACTTGGCGGGCACGAAGGTGGGGGCTGCCGCATCCGTGACATCCTTGGCGTCGGCCGGCTTGGCCGGAACCGGCTTGACGACAGTCGGGGCAATCGCCGGCGCCTTCCCAGTCGCGGCGACTGGCTCTGCCGGCGGCGTAGTACAGGCGGACAGGACAAGCGCGACGGCGCCGATTGAAACGGGTAGACTACCGCGTGTCAACAGACGGCGGGTAAATACTAAGCTGCGGGTAAATAACATAGGGGTGCGTATGTGGATCTTGATGATAGAGGCGCTGGTAGCGTTCTTCTTGCTGGCATTTATAGTCTGGTGGACCATGTATTCGGGTAAAAAACCCGCACCGCCTGCACGCAAGCAGCTCGGCGAAGAACAGGACAGCACCGAAAAACTGAAGTAAGGGGGCGCAAGCCCCCGCGTTGCATCAATGCAGGGTGCGCGGCACGGACAGCACGAACTCGGGAATCGGCGCTTCGAACTGATGGCCATCTTCGGCCACGCAGAAATACTCGCCGTGCATCGAGCCTTGCGGCGTGCCCAGCATGGTGCCGCTCGTGTATTCGAACTGCTCGCCCGGCTGCAGCAGCGGCTGGTGGCCGACGGCGCCCAGGCCGCGCACCTCTTCCACCTTGTTGTTCGCATCCGTGATGACCCAGTGGCGCGAAATCAGCTGCGCGCCAGCCGTGCCCGTGTTGACGACGCGGATCGTGTAGCTGAACACGTGCCGCCCCTGGTCCGGTGCCGATTGCTCGGGCAGGTATTGCGTCTTGACCGTTACCGTAAATTCATAAGTCGCCATCATCATTCCTATTCAGACATTGCCAGTCGTATTGTGTGTCGCGCGCGACGCATAGACCATCGCGCGATGCGTATTCTGTGTTTCATCGTGCTTCAATAAGGCATGGTAGCGGCGTCAAGCGTAAAATAGCGCATCTTCGCATTTTCTATCCTTTGGCTACTCCACCATGACTACATTCCGTATCGCTCCCAGCATCCTGTCCGCCGACTTTGCCCGCCTGGGCGAGGAAGTGCGCAACGTCGTTACCGCCGGCGCCGACATCATCCACTTCGACGTGATGGATAACCATTATGTGCCGAACCTGACCATCGGCCCGCTGGTGTGCGAAGCGATCCGCCCGCACGTGCAAGTGCCCATCGACGTGCACCTGATGGTCAAGCCTGTCGATCGCATTATCCCGGATTTCGCCAAGGCTGGCGCGAACATCATCACCTTTCATCCGGAAGCGTCGGATCACGTCGACCGTTCCTTGCAGCTGATCCGCGACAATGGCTGCAAATCGGGCCTGGTATTCAACCCGGGCACGCCGCTGCACTACCTGGAACACGTGATGGACAAGATCGACATTATCCTGATCATGTCCGTCAATCCAGGCTTCGGCGGCCAGTCCTTCATTCCGCACGCGCTGAAGAAAATCGCCGAAGCGCGCCGCATGATCGACGAATCGGGCCGTGACATCATGCTGGAAGTCGACGGCGGCATCAAGATCGACAACATCGCCGCTGCCGCTGCCGCCGGCGCCGACACCTTTGTCGCCGGTTCGGCCATCTTCGGCAAGCCCGACTACAAGGCCGTCATCGACGCCATGCGCGCCGAACTGGCAGCCGTCAAGGGCGCCTGATGCAAGCGGGCACGGTGAAAGACCACGTACTGGCCGGCGTGCGCGCCGCCATCATCGACCTCGATGGCACGATGCTCGACACCGTGCCCGATTTCCATGTCGCCATCAACGGCATGCGCGCCGAGCTGGACCTGGCGCCCATCAGCGCCGACGCCATCAAGCTGATGGTCGGCAAGGGCTCGGAAAACCTGATCCGCACCGTGCTGGCGCTCGACTTCGATGCGGCCGGCGTGGAACAGCGTTTCGAGCAGGCGATGGACGGCTACCAGCGCCACTACCTGGCCATCAATGGCCAGTTCAGCACCCTGTATCCGGACGTGGAAGCGGGGCTGGCGGCAATGAAGGCAGCGGGCTTGCGCCTCGCCTGCGTCACCAACAAGCCGATCGCCTTCGCCCTGCCGCTGCTGAAGCAGAAGAAACTCGATGGGTATTTCGAGATCGTCTACGGCGGCGATTCGCTGCCCAGGAAAAAACCGGACCCGATGCCGCTGCTGCAAGTGTGCGCGGACTTCGACCTGGCGCCCGCCAAAGTGGTGGCCATCGGCGACTCATCGAACGACGCGCAAGCGGCCCGGGCTGCGGCTTGCCCCGTATTGACGGTACCGTATGGCTACAACCACGGACACTCTATACACGATACCGATTCCGATGGTATAGTAAATACGCTGCTCGAAGCGGCAGATTTTATTAGCATGCACAACAGACCAGCATACTGACCAAACCCAACACCATATCGTGAACACGTTTCTCATCAAAAAACACAATGTCACCCAAACCGGCTCGATTGAGGCCTGGCTTTGGCGACGCTGGCAATCCTGGCAGGCCTAAGGGCCGAGCCGTGTAAGATTGCTGTCGGCTGCACGCGCGCATTTGCGTACCGTATGCAGCGGCAGGTTTTTTGATAACCCACCGCAGGGCTAGTGCATCGTGCACATGCGTACCCTGGCGGCATGGAGAGACACATGACCGAACTCGAATTCAAATCGCTGGGCCAGCAAGGCTACAACCGCATCCCCCTGATCGCGGAAGCCTTTGCCGACCTGGAAACCCCGCTCACGCTGTACCTGAAACTGGCGCAGACCCAGCAAGGCGGCAAGAATACCTTCTTGCTCGAATCCGTCGTCGGCGGCGAACGCTTCGGCCGCTATTCCTTCATCGGCTTGCCCGCCACGACCGTGTTGCGCAGCTACGGCAGCCACACGGAAATCGTCAAGAACGGCGTCGTGATCGAAGAGCACGAAGGCAATCCGCTCGACTTCATCGAACAGTACCAGTCGCGCTTCAAGGTGGCCCTGCGTCCCGGCATGCCGCGCTTCTGCGGCGGCCTGGCCGGCTACTTCGGCTACGACACTGTGCGCCACATCGAGAAAAAACTGGCCGGCGGCGCGCCGAAGGATGACCTGAACCTGCCCGACATCCAGCTGATGGTGACGGAGGAACTGGCCGTCATCGACAACCTGTCCGGCAAACTCTACCTGATCGTCTACGCCGACACGGCGCAGCCCGAGTCGTTCAGCAAAGCGCGCCAGCGCCTGAAAGACTTGCGCATGATGCTGCGCCGCGGCGTCGATGCGCCCGTCACCAGCGCTTCCGTGCGCACGGAAACCATCCGCGATTTTGCCAAGGAAGACTACCTGAAGGCCGTCGCCAAGGCGCACGAATACGTGATGGCCGGCGACTTGATGCAGGTGCAGATCGGCCAGCGCATCCGCAAACCGTATGTCGATTCGCCGCTGACCCTGTACCGCGCCCTGCGTTCGCTGAACCCGTCGCCGTATATGTACTTCTATAATTTCGGCGACATGCAGATCATCGGCGCCTCGCCCGAGATTTTGGTGCGCAACGAGAACACGGCCGACGGCGGCAAGAAGGTCACCCTGCGCCCCATCGCCGGCACGCGCCCGCGCGGCGCCACGCCGGAACGCGACGCCGAGCTGTCCGCCGAGCTGCTGGCCGATCCGAAAGAGATCGCCGAGCACGTGATGCTGATCGACCTGGCGCGCAACGACATCGGCCGTATCGCCGAAACAGGCAGCGTCCACGTCACCGACCGCATGGTCATCGAAAAATACTCGCACGTGCAGCACATCGTCTCGAACGTGGAAGGCACCTTGAAGAAAGGCTTGTCGAACCTGGACGTGCTGCGCGCGACGTTCCCGGCCGGCACCCTGACGGGCGCGCCGAAAGTGCGCGCCATGGAAGTGATCGATGAATTGGAAATCACCAAGCGCGGCATCTATGGCGGCGCCTGCGGCTACCTGTCGTTTGGCGGCGAAATGGACGTGGCGATTGCGATTCGCACGGGCGTGATCAAGGACGGCATGCTGTACGTGCAGGCCGCGGCCGGCATCGTGGCCGACTCGGTCCTCGAAATGGAATGGCAGGAAACCGAAAACAAGGCGCGGGCAGTGCTGCGCGCCGCCGAACAAGTGCAAGATGGCCTGGATGGGGAGTTTTAAGATGCTGCTGATGATCGACAACTACGACTCCTTCACCTACAACATCGTGCAGTATTTCGGTGAACTGGGCGAAGACGTGCGGGTCTACCGCAACGATGAAATCACGATCGAACAGATCGAGGCGCTGAACCCGGACCGCATCTGCATCTCGCCCGGCCCGAAAGCGCCGGCGCAGGCGGGCATTTCGGTGGCAGTGCTCAAGCACTTCGCCGGCAAGAAGCCGATATTGGGCGTGTGCCTGGGCCACCAGGCCATCGGCGAAGCGTTTGGCGGTAAAGTCATCCGCGCCAAGCAAGTCATGCATGGCAAGACTTCCCTCATCGCACATACGGGCGTGGGCGTTTTCAAAGGCTTGCCCAGCCCCTTCACAGTGATCCGCTACCACTCTTTGGCGATCGAACGCGCCTCGCTGCCTTCCTGCCTGGAAGTGACAGCGTGGACGGACGACGGCGAAATCATGGGCGTGCGCCACCGGGAATACGATATCGAGGGGGTGCAGTTCCACCCCGAATCGATCCTCTCGGAACACGGCCACGCCCTGCTGAAGAATTTTCTCGAGCGCTGATCCCATGCGCACGCCCCGGCGTGCCATCAGTGTCCTCCTGCGCCATCATTGAAGAAGGAAGCATCATGCCGATCACCCCACAAGAAGCCCTGCTGCGCTGCATCGAACACCGCGAGATCTTTCACGACGAAATGCTGTACCTGTTCCGCCAGATCATGTCCGGCGAAATGTCCCCAACCATGATCGCAGCCCTCACCATGGGCTTGCGCGTGAAAAAGGAAACCATCGGCGAAATCGCCGCCGCCGCGCAAGTGATGCGCGAGTTTTCCACCAAGGTGCCCATGGCCGACACCACCAACCTGCTCGACATCGTCGGCACGGGCGGCGACGGCGCGCACACGTTTAACATTTCCACCGCCTCGATGTTCGTGGCGGCGGCCGCCGGCGCGCGCGTGGCCAAGCATGGCGGGCGCAGCGTCTCGTCCTCGTCCGGCAGCGCCGACGTGCTGGACTCTTTGGGAGTCAACATCAACCTGCAGCCCGAGCAGATCGCCCAGTCGATCGCGCAAACGGGCATCGGCTTCATGTACGCACCGAACCACCATGCGGCCATGAAGCATGCAGCGCCCGTGCGCCGCGAACTGGGCGTGCGCACGATTTTCAATATCCTGGGGCCGCTGACGAATCCCGCCGGCGCGCCGAACATTCTGATGGGCGTGTTCCACGCCGACCTGGTCGGCATCCAGGTGCGCGTGCTGCAACGCCTGGGCGCGCAGCATGCGATCGTCGTGTATGGCCGCGACAATATGGATGAAGTGTCGCTCGGCGCGGCCACCATGGTCGGCGAACTGGTCAACGGCGAAATCCGCGAATATGAAATCCATCCGGAAGACTTCGGCATGTCGATGATCGCCAGCCGCAACCTGAAGGTGGCCGATTCCGTCGAATCGAAAGCCAAGATGATGGAAGCGCTGCGCGGCGAGCCTGGAGCCGCCGCCGACATCGTTGCCCTGAACGCAGGCACGGCCCTGTACGCGGCCGGCGTGGCCAGCTCGATCGAAGACGGCCTGGCGCGCGCGCGCACCGCCGTCAGCTCGGGCGCCGCGCTGGCGAAACTCGACCAATTCGTGCAGGTGACGCAGCAGCTGGGCACCCCGGCGCAAGCGTAAGTCCTCCGCCCTCCTTTATAGAATAGCGACCATCATGTCCGACATACTCGATAAAATCCTGGCTGTAAAAGCCGATGAAGTGGCCAAGGCCAAAGCACGCCGCAGCCTGGCCAGCCTGCGCGGCGACGTGGAAAGCGACAGCGACCTGCGCACCGGCCTGCGCGGCTTTGAAGCGAGCCTGCGCCAGCACATCGCCGCCGGCAAGCCCGGCATCATCGCCGAAGTCAAAAAGGCGTCGCCGTCGAAAGGCGTCATCCGCGCCGACTTCCGCCCGTCTGATATCGCCGCCAGCTACGCGGCGCATGGCGCGGCCTGCCTGTCCGTGCTGACGGACGAGCAGTTCTTCCAGGGCAGCGTGGCGTATTTGCAGCAGGCGCGCGCCGCCTGCGCCATCCCCGTGCTGCGCAAGGATTTCATGGTCGACATGTACCAGATCTATGAAGCGCGCGCCATGGGCGCCGACTGCATCCTGCTGATCGTCGCGGCGCTCGACCATGGCCTGATGGCCGAGATGGAAGCGTGCGCCCACGAACTGGGCATGGGCGTGCTGATCGAAAGCCATGACGGCGAAGAACTGACGGCGGCGCTCAAGCTCAAGAGCGCGCTGATCGGCATCAACAACCGCAACTTGCGCACGTTCGAAACGTCGCTGGAAACGACACTCGGCCTGCTGCCGCGCATTCCGCAAGACAAGTTGATCATCACGGAATCGGGCATCCATACCACGACCGACGTGCAACGCATGCGCGACGCGCACATCCACAGCTTCCTCGTAGGCGAAGCGTTCATGCGCGCGCCAGACCCCGGCGTGGAGCTGGAACGCCTGTTCAGTTAAACCATGGTAGGCTGGCAGCCATGAGACACGCGATCACCGTCCTTGCCGCCGCCAGCCTGCTGGCAGCCTGTCAAAGTACGCCCCCGCCAGCGCTGAACACACCCACGTCCGCGCCCCCTCGCACGCCGGCCGCGATACAGCTGGCCGCCAGCATCGACGCCTATAAGTCGCTGGTGGCGCAGCAGATCATGGCGGCCAACGCAGAATACATATTCAGCGGGCGCCTGCCGCCCATGTTGCCGGCCATCGTCGTGCTCGACCTGAGCGTGGGACCCGACGGCGAACTGAAAAGCGTGCACGTGCACCGTTCGCGCGACAGCGAAGCCTCGGCCGCGGCGCTGGCCGCCGTGCGACGCGTGCCAGTGTTCTTTCCGCCAGCGGCACACCTGATGCGCCGCCACGCCCGGACCTTCGATTTTTCCGAAACCTTCCTGTTCAACGACCAGTACCGCTTCCAGCTGCGGACATTGTCCGGTCCTCAGTAAACACGCAAGCATCGAATTCGATGCGGTCGCGTCCCCGTTCCTTGGCCAGGTACAGGGCCGCATCGGCGCGCGACAGCAGCTGTTCCAGCCCTTCCACCACCGATGCCTGGCAAGCGAGGCCGATGCTGACCGTACACGGTGGCAGCCGACTGGGCTCGTGCAGCAAGGCGCGGATGCGTTCGGCCACGCCCAGCGCGTTATGCGCTGGCATGTCCGGCATCAGCACGACGAACTCCTCGCCGCCGAAACGCGCCACGCAATCCGATTCGCGCAAGGCGCCTTTGATAACGGTGGCCACGTGCGCCAGCACCTGGTCGCCCACCGCATGACCGTAGCGGTCATTGATCAATTTGAAGTAATCGAGGTCGATGCTGAGCAGTGTCAGCGGCAAACGGCGGCGCCGCAGATTGCCTAGTTCTCGCGCATAGGCGTCGCCAAAGCCGCGCCGGTTCAGCACTTGCGTCAGCGGATCGTGGGTCGAACGGCGCTCCAGTATCTGCTGCAGGCGCCGCGTCGCCACCGTCATGAAGCCCACCGTCAGCAACAGCGCCATGAAATTGGCGACCGCCAGATAGATACCGGCCGGCGTGCCGGCCACCGTCAAATTCACGCTGGCGCCGCCATGCAGCAGGGCCGATACGCCGCGCACCAGCACCACGACAGCTTGCATCAGCATCAGCGCGCCAAAGAAAAAACTCGAGAAATGGCGTTCGCCATGGCGCCACACCAGTTGCACCTGGCGCGCATAAAACAGGAAGACCAGCAGGGAAAAGACCGCCACGCGCGCCGAGAAATCGGGGCGCGCCAGCAGCCACCAGCTATTGCCGGCGATGGCCAGGCCGAGTATCAGCAGATAGGCGCGGCGGCTGGGCGCCAGGCCGAAGAATTTCTCCGTGCCCAGCATCGACAGGCCGATGCCGGCCACCAGCGCCGCATTGGCCGCGAGCATGGACAATGCCGGCGGCAGCACTTCGCGGGTGCCGAACAGCAGGGACGCGCACACCAGCAACAGCAAACCGGCCGCCCAATGCCCCAGTCCATGCACCTCGCGCCGGAAACTGCGATACACCGAGAACATGACGATGCTCATGGCCCCGCACATCAGGGTCGTCATCAGCATGATGGTTCGGGGATCGAGGGTTTCCACGTTGGGCGCGGCCTAAAAGAATCAGTTCGGCAATTTTAGTTTAGTTAAAGAAAAATTAGTTCATTTGCAGTAAATATGATGGCAAGCCGCGAGTGCCGGCGGATCAGTTGCCATTGAAATGGCGGCCTGAAATACAAAACCGGCCAGTGACGGCCGGTTTTGTCTTACCGCATGACGAACAGCTTATACAGCGCTAGGACGCTTCGGCCCCGTGGCTTTCTTTGGCGCCGGCAGCAGGCTCAAGCTGACGCCGGGCACGCGGTCGCCCTGCAGCACGGCGGCGAATGTCATCAGCTCGTCGCGGCGGAAGGCGTGGACCGCCACCTTGGCGCCGACGGCGTAACGGCCCAGCAAGGTGTCCAGATTGCTGCCCGTCACGCGCAAGCCATCGACGGCCACCAGCACGTCGCCCGCCGACAAGCCGGCCACGTGGGCGGCGCCGCCCTGGTGCACCTGCGCCAGTTTGGCGTCGTTGCCGTCGCGGCCCAGGTTGACGTCCAGGCTGGCTTTTTCGGCCTTGCGCGCGTCGCTGTATTTCACGCCGAACGGCGCCAGCAGGCGCGCCAGCGGCACGTCGTCCGTGCCGCGGATGTAGCGCTCGAAGAACGGTTTCATGCGCGTGCCGGAAACTTCATCGAACAGGGCTTCGACTTCGGCCGGCGTCACGCCGCGCGCTTTGCCCTTGTAGAAATCGCGGCCATAGCGCTGCCACAGCGCCTGCATCACGTCGTCCAGCGATTTCTCGCCATTCGTCTTCGTGCGGATCGTCAGGTCGAAGGCCAGCGCGATCAGCGAACCCTTGGTGTAGTAGCTGACGATGGCGTTCGGCGCGTTTTCATCCTGGCGGTAGTACTTGCCCCAGGCGTCGAAGCTGGAGTCGGCCACGCTTTGCTTGGTGCGGCCGCTGCCGCGCAAGACGCTGTTGACGGTTTTTCCGAGCAGCTTGAAATAGGCCGCCTCGTCGATCAGGCCCGCGTGCACCAGCATCAGGTCGTCGTAATAGCTGGTGAAGCCCTCGAACAGCCACAGCAGCGGCGAATAGCTTTCCGCCTGCAGGTTGTACGGCGCAAAGGCGGCCGGCTTGATGCGCTTGACGTTCCAGGTGTGGAAGTACTCGTGGCTGCACAAGCCCAGGAATTTCAGGTAGCCGTCGCCGATCTCGGTGCTGGTGGACGCCGTCGTCGGCAGGTCGGCGCGCGCGCAGATCAGCGCCGTCGAGGCGCGATGTTCGAGGCCGCCGTAACCGTCGCCGACGGCCATGGTCATGAACACATAGCGGTCCATCGGCGCTTTCTTTGTCTTCGGCTCGAAGAAGGCGATCTGCGTTTCGCAGATGGCTTTCAGGTCGCGGCACAGACGGTCCAGGTCCAGGTTCGGCACCTTGCCCGTGACGACGATATCGTGCGGCACACCATGCGCGGTGAAGGTGGCCAGCGCGAAGTCACCCATCTCCACCGGGTGGTCGATCAGCTCATCGTAGTTGGCCGCCTGGTAGCTGCCGAAGCTGTAGCGCTTCGCCTTGAGTTCCGGCAGGGTGGTGGCCACTCGCCAGGTCTTGCAGGTCGCATCCTTCGGCTGCACGATGTGCACTTCATGGGCGTCGGATTCCTGGCCCAGCACGCGCAGGAGCACGCTGGTGCCGTTGAAGAAGCCGTGATTCTGGTCCAGGTGGGCGGCGCGCACGGACAAATCCCATGCATACACGTCGTATTCGACCATCAAAGGGCCCTTGCACGGCGCGGCTTGCCACGAATGCTTGTCCAGCTTGGTCAGCGCCACAGCCTTGCCTTCGGATTCGGCGCGGATGCTGACGATGTTGCGCGAAAATTCGCGGATCATGTAGCTGCCCGGGATCCAGGCCGGCAAGGACAATACCTGGCCGATGGCGGCCGGCGACTTGACCGTCAACGTCACCTTGAACATGTGGCCTGCCAGGTCCGCTGCGGCGATGCTGTAGATGATGCCCGCGGCCGGTGCGGCTTTCGCCTTGGTTTTCGCTGCGGCTTTGCTTATGGCATTGCCGGAGGCTTTTGCGGTGATTTTTTTAATCGGTGCTTTCTTCATGTTTTCCTCGTGTCTGGCATGGATGTTCTACAATCGCCCGGGCGCGCCATGCACCGGCGACAAATCGTCAGGTGTATCAATATCGCGCAAGATGCCGCCATCGTCCACTGTCACTTCGCATACGACATGGCTGTTGACGATGCTGCGCGCGCCCTGGTCGCCATCGAGCGCCAGCAGCAGCGGCAAGTGGAAGGCGCTGAACGCGACAGGATTGCCGCGCCGTCCCTGGAAGACGGGCACGGCGATGCGCGCCCCATCGCCGATGGCTTGCGACAAGGCGGCGATTGTAGCCGCTTCCACGAAAGGCATGTCGCCCAGGGCGATCAGCCAGCCCGGCGCGCCGCGCACATAATCGATGGCGCAGGTCAGCGAGGCGGCCATGCCCGTGTCGGCGTCATGGCAGACGCGCACTTCGCAGCCCATCGCGCCGAGCACGCGCGCCACCTGCGTGTCGTCGGCACGCACCACGGCCAGCACGCGCGGCAAGGCCGCCAGCATGGCTTTTGCGGCCGCCGCCACCACCTGCAAGCCCGCATGCGGGCCTTCGGCCAGCGGCTGCAATAATTTATTCTGTATGCCGGAAGGGTCGAACCTGCGTCCCCTTCCGGCTGCCAGCAAGATGCCGACCGTACTCAAAAAACCGCTGCCGTCATGCGGCCGCCAGGTCGAACGGCAGCTTGCGCAGGCGCTTGCCCGTCAGGGCGAACAGCGCATTGGCAAAGGCAGGCGCCAATGGCGGCACACCCGGCTCACCCATGCCCGTCGGCGCGTCGCCCGATGGCACCAGGTGCACCTCGATCACGGGCATGTCGGGCATGCGCGGCACCGGGTAGTCGCCGAAGTTCTGCTGCTCCACCACGCCATCCTTGAGCGTGATGGCCGCGCCGGGGATGGTCATGCCCAGCGCCATCAGCGCGGCGCCCTGCACTTGCGCCTCGATCGTCAAGGGGTTGACGGCCAGGTTGCAATGCACGCCCGCCCATACCTGGTGCAGCTTGGGTGCGCCTTCCACCACCGAGGCCGTCACCACGTAGGCGACGACGGAATTGAACGACTCGTGCATGGCCACGCCCCAGGCTTGTCCCTTCGGCAGCTTCTTCTTGCCATAGCCGGACTTCGCCACGGCCAGGTCCAGCGCGGCGATGTGGCGCGTATGCTTGGCATCGATCAGCTGCTTGCGGTAGGCGACGGGGTCCATCTTCGCCACGTGCGCCGCCTCGTCGATCAGGGTTTCCATGACGAAGGCCGTATGCGTCGAACCGACGGAGCGCCACCACAGCACGGGCACGTTCGCCTTGGCCGTGTGCACGGACAGCTTCATCGGCAGGGTATACGGCTCGCCCATGCCTTCGACCATGGTGCCGTCGACGCCATTTTTCACCATGAAGGCTTCGAACGGCGTGCCGGCCATGATGGACTGGCCCACGATGGTGTGGTCCCAGGCGAGGATTTTCCCTTTGGCGTCGAGGCCGATCTGCGCGCGGTGCACATGCGACGGCCGGTAGTAGCCGCCCTTGATGTCATCCTCGCGGCTCCACATCAGCTTTAGCGGGCCGCTCTTGCCCGCCGCGCGGTACGCCTTGGCGACGTTGACGGCTTCGACCACGTAATCGGAACTCGGCACGGCGCGCCGGCCAAAGCCGCCACCGGCCATCATCGTGTGCAAGGTCACCTGCTCCGGTTTCAGGCCGGAAGTGGCGGCAATCGCCGCCTGGTCGCCCGTCTGGAATTGCGAACCGACCCACATCGTGCATTTGTCGGCCTGCAGGTCGACGACGCAGTTGAGCGGCTCCATCGGCGCGTGCGCCAGGTAGGGGAATTCGTACACGGCTTCGATCTTTTTCGGCGCCGACGCCAGCTTGCCCATGTCGGCAGGTCTGGCAACGGTGCCCGGGGTTTTCGCCAGCGCCTTGAAGGCGGCCAGTTGCCTGTCGCTGCTGACCTTTTCCACGGCGCTCGTATCCCACTCGATCGCCAGCGCATCGCGCCCCTGCTTGGCGGGCCAGTAGCCATCGGCGATGACGGCCACGCCGCTGCCGCCGCGGTCCGTCTTCACTTCCAGCACATCGAGCACGCCCTTGATGGCTTTCGCCTTGCTGGCGTCGAATTTCGCCACCTTGGCGCCAAACACGGGCGGGCGGGCCACCATGGCCACTTTCGCGCCGGGCGGCTTGAAGTCGATGCCGAACTGCTGTTTTCCCGTCGACTTGGCGGCCGCGTCCAAACGTTTCACGGGTTTGCCGATAATGGAAAATTCGCGCGGGTCTTTCAGCTTCACGGTGGCGGGCACGGGCTGGCGCATGGCCGCGTCGGCAAGTTCGCCATACGTCGCCTTTTGTCCGCCGGGGCCATACAGCACGCCCTTGGCGGCGCGCACCTGGTCGGGATTGACTTTCCACTGCGCGGCGGCGGCGCCTACCAGCATGGCGCGCGCCTTGGCGCCGATTTCGCGGTACTGCGTAAACGAATGGGCGATGCTGCCCGAGCCGCCCGTCATCTGCATGCCGTAGGCGGCATCCTTGTACTGCTCGCCGGCCGGCGCCAGGGCGCCATGCACGAGGCTCCAGTCGGCATCGAGTTCCTCGGCGATCAGCATGGGCAAGCTCGTTTGCACGCCCTGGCCGAATTCCAGCCGGTTCACCTGCACCGTCACCGTGTTATCGGGCGCGATGTGCAAAAACGCGTTCGGCGCATACACGGGCTTGGCCGGAGCGGCATCGGCCGCCTGCGCCAGCTTGCCGGCACCGGGCAGGAAAAAGCCCAGCATCAAGCCGCCGCCAGCCACCGCGCCGGCCTTCATGAAACCGCGCCGCGACACGCCATCGGCCGCGCCAACCACAGCCACCGGCGTCGATGCCAGCGCCGCACCCAGGGTCACCCCGCCATGCTGCAATGCTTCCTGATTCAACCATTCGATACGCATGCCGTTCTCCTCAGGCCAGGGTCTTGGCCGCGTCCTTGATGGCTGCGCGGATCCGTTGATAGGTGCCGCAGCGGCAGATATTGCCGCTCATGGCGCCGTCGATGTCGGCATCGCTGGGCGCCTTGTTGGTGCGCAGCAGCGCCGTGGCGCTCATCACCTGGCCGCTTTGACAGTAGCCGCATTGCGGCACGTCGTGGCGCACCCATGCCGCCTGCACGGCCTTGCCTACCTGGTCGTTTTCCATCGCTTCGATGGTGGTGATCTTTTGCGCGCCCACCGAGGAAATCGGCGTGATGCACGAGCGGATCGGCTGGCCGTCAAGGTGCACCGTGCAGGCGCCGCACAGGGCCGCGCCGCAACCGAACTTGGTGCCCGTCATGTTCAGGTTGTCGCGCAGCGCCCACAGAATGGGCGTGGAAGGATCGGCGTCGACCTGCGTGTCGCGTCCGTTGATATTCAAGGTAATCATCTGCTGCTTCCCCTCTTTGGATTGTTATGGCGTCTACGAACAACACTTGATGATACGACAGCGGAAAAAAAATGCAAAAAAAAGCGCGCCTTGCGAGGGCGCGCCGTCCAGCCTTCCTGGCGACAGCCCGGATTACTTAATGGTCGAGAATTTCTGTTCCAGCGTTTTCGCATCGACCGCGCCAGGAATGCGGCTGCCGTCGGCAAAGAAGATGGCTGGCGTGCCCGAAACGCGCAGCTGCTGGCCCAGGGCCAGGATTTTTTCATGCGGGTTGGCGCAGTTGGCTGGCGATGCGGCAGGCACTTTACCGTTCAGCATCCAGTCATCCCAGGCCTTGTTGCGGTCCGGCGAGCACCAGATATTGCGCGACTTGGCGATCGAATCGGGCGACAGGATGTTGTACATGAAGGTGTAGACGGTGACGTTGTCGATTTCCTTCAGCGCGTTCTGGCGGAAGCGCTTGCAATAGCCGCAGTTCGGATCTTCGAACACGGCGATCACGCGCTTGCCATTGCCCTTGACGGTCTTCATGGCCGAATCGAGCGGCAGGTCGGAGAACTTGATGCGATTGACTTCGTCCAGGCGCACCTTGGTGAGATCCTGCGACGTCTTGGCGTCGAAGACGTGGCCGACGAACAGGTATTGGGCGGACTTGTCCGTGTACAGGATGTCGCCGCCCGTGCGCACTTCGTACAGGCCGCCGTACGGTGTTTCCTTGACCGAATCGACCTTGGCGCCTTCGCCCAGGCGCGGCTCGATCAGCTTTTTGATGCTCGCTTCCGTCGGCGTTTCCGCGCCGGCGCACGACATCATCAGGCCCGAGGCCATCAGCAAGGCGATTTTGCTCATGCTTCTGTTCATTGTTATCACTATCACTTCTCCACTTGTAACGCCCGG
Source organism: Janthinobacterium sp. Ant5-2-1 (assembly GCF_001445815.1). Lineage (NCBI taxonomy): Bacteria > Pseudomonadati > Pseudomonadota > Betaproteobacteria > Burkholderiales > Oxalobacteraceae > Janthinobacterium > Janthinobacterium sp. Ant5-2-1. The sequence goes on from NZ_LNCE01000021.1 coordinate 18,882, forward strand.
CGAAACTGGCAGGGGACCCGGCGCCGTTACCTCTTTGACAAAACGATCGCCGCAGACCAGCTGCGGCGACCTTGAATTTTCACTGCTGCCATTATCCGGCGATATCTTAAGATACGCTGATATTTACTGGTGTCCCAATGCGTGCGAAATCATTTTCCGCTTCAGGGCAGGTAATTTATCCAGCAAGTTTAATCCCAAATTGCGAACCACGCGCAACGGCTCCAGATCGGCGCCAAATAATCGCGCCAGGCCATCGGTCGCCAACTGCATCAGCAGCACGTCTTCCTTGCGCGCGCGCGCATAGCGGGCCAGCACGCGTTCGTCGCCGATACCGCGGTGCGCTTCGCGTTCGCCGATCGTCTTGACCAGCTGCGCCACGTCGGCAAAGCCCAGGTTCATGCCGTGGCCAGCCATCGGATGGACCACGTGGGCGGCGTCGCCGACCAGGGCCACGCGCGGCGCCACCATGGCGTGCGGGCGCATCAGGGTCAGCGGAAACGCGCGCACCAGCTCCGGCTGCAAAGGCGTCAGCTTGCCCAGTTTGTCCTGGCAGTATGCAGCCAGGCGCGCGGCCAGGGCGTCGGCCGGTTCGGCCATCAAGGTATCGGCCAGCGCATCGGGCGCCGACCAGACGAGAGAGACGCGCTCGCCCGGCAGCGGCAGCAGCGCGACGATGCCTTCGCTGCCCGTAAACCACTGGTGGGCCGCGCCATGGTGCGGCTTTTCGCAGGCGAAGTTGCTGACCACGCCGCGCTGGCCGTACGAGCGATAATCGAGGCCGATGTCGCACTGGCCCCGCACCCACGACTGGGCGCCGTCCGCGCCCACCACCAGCGCGCAGGTGATGGTATCGCCGCCATCGAGGTGCACGATGGCCGAGTCATTCGTCCATTCCAGGCGGCTGGCGCGGCCTTGCAGCACGCCGACGTTCGGCGCGAATTTCAAGGCGGCGTCCAGCGCCTGGCCCAGATTGCGGTCTTCAATGATCCACGCCAGGCTGCCCACATGGGCGCCGTAGGCGTCGAAACCGAGTCCGCCCGCCTGCGCGCCGTCACCGTTGACCAGCATGGCGTCGACGGGCGCCACCCTGTCGGCCTCCAGGGCGCCCCACACTTTCAGCGACGACAGCAACTGGTGCGCTGTGTGATTGAGCGCATACACGCGCACATCCCAGCTGGCTTCGACCGGCTTGAAGGCGGAAGCGGACGTGGATGCTGGCGGGCTCGCCGGAGATAGCAGGGTGACGCTTTGTCCTGCCTGGGCAAACGCCAGCGCCGTGGTTTTCGCGATGGCGCCGTTGCCGACGATGCAAACGTCGCTGTGGCTGTGCATGAAGCGCCGCATGGTAGGGGAAGTGGGACTGTTCATGCGGCCATTATAGCGTTTGCCCCACCTGTTTCAGATAGTCCGGAAGTACAGAACGCGTGCCTCAGATCAAGCGGCGCCATGAAAGACGGGCAACACGTATTCCGCGATCTCCTGCATCGTCTCGACCAGCGGGCGGCGGTTCTGCCGCAGCTGCAGGCCGATGTGCCGCACGCCGGCCGCGCGCATGGCGTGCAGCTCGGCGATCAGGCCATCGCGTCCCGTGCGCCCGCCGAAGCGGAAGCGCTGCAGCGGCAGGTTCGGATCTTCGTCCAGGTCCAGGTGGATGAAGCTGACATACGGCTTGTCGTCTCCGGCCACGGCGCGCCATTGCGCCGAGCGCCGCGCATGGTCGTCCGGCGTGCCCGGATAGGCGAGCCAGCCATCCATCTGCGCGCCTATCCACGCGGGCGACTGCTGCGCCAGCCCCGCCACCAGCAGCGGCAGAGGCGCGGCCGGTTTCGGCAGCAGACGGATGCCGGGCGGCAGGCGCGTCTCGCCCCAGTCGCGCAGCATGGCGACCTGTTCGCGGAAAGCGGCGCCGCGCTGGCCGAAGTCGCGACCAAACACGGGATACTCGACGGGCCGGTCGCCGCTGGCCACACCCAGCAGCAAACGCCCGCCGCTCAACTGGTCGACGCTGGCCGCCGCTTTTAACGTCAGCACCGGCTCGCGCAGCGGCAACACCACGGCCGCCGTGCCCAGCAAGATATTCTCCGTGATGCCGGCCAGGTAGCCCAGGTAAGTAAACACCTCGAAGACCTGGGCCGCGTCGCCGAACGACGGGTCGTACAGTGGCACGTCGCGCAGCCACAAGGCATTGAAACCGAGGCGGTCGGCCAGCTTCGCCAGCGCAGCATGCTGTTTCAGGTCAGGTTCGCCCGGCACGCGGCCGGTCGCCGCATTCGCCTGGCGTCCCGCGGACGACCAGTCATTATCGAGCGGCAGTTCCAGGCCGATGCTGAAACCGCCCTGCCCCAGTTTCGTCATGGCACCCATCTCAATCCCACTGCGGCGCCAGGCCGTCCGGGTTGGCCAGGCGCTCGCCGCGTTCCAGGGTCGCCATCTGCGCCATCTCGTCCGGCGACAGGGTGATGCGCTGGAAATGCAGGTTCGCTTCCAGATTGGCGCGCCTGGTCGACGACGGGATCACGGCAAAGCCCTGCTGCAGCGACCAGCTCAGGGCCACTTGCGCCGGCGTCACGCCATGTTTGGCGGCGATGGCCGCGATCACGGGATCAACGACCACCGTGCCATACGCGAGCGGCATGTAGGCCGTGATGTGGATGCCCTGGCTGCGCGCGAAATCGATGACCTTGCGGTTTTGCAGGAACGGGTGGATCTCGACCTGTTGCGTGGCGATTTCCGATGCGCCCACCGTATCGATGGCTTGCCGCAGTTGCGCGTTCGTGAAATTCGATACGCCGATGGCCTTGGTCAATCCCTGCGCCTTGGCCTGCGCCAGCGCTTCCATGTACTCGGCCACGGGAATGGCGTCCTGCGGCGACGGCCAGTGGATCAGGGTCAGGTCCAGTTGTTCCAGCCGCAGCTTGCGCAGGCTGTCCTTCAGGCTGGGAATGAGCTTGTCGCGCTGAAGATTGTCGATCCAGATCTTGGTGGTGACGAACAGCGCGTCGCGCGGGACGGCGCTGGCGGCGATCGCCTGGCCCACTTCCGCTTCATTGCCGTAGATTTGCGCCGTGTCGATATGGCGGTAGCCGACGTCCAGGCCCGTGCTGACGGAATCGATGACGACCTGGCCCTGCAGGCGGAAAGTGCCCAGGCCGATTTCAGGGATGGCGGTGTGTTGGGTAGTCGTGTTCATGCGGCAGTCCTCTCAAATACATGTCGATGACCACACTATGCGCCCATCCTTTGTTGAGAAAAATACCGTTTATATCAAATCATATTTGATCCACGCGCAAGTAACGCAATGCCAATCCGGGAAATACAGGAAAAGTCGCGGCCGGCTCTTGCATTCCCGTTTTGGTCTGCTATAATTCGCCACCTTGGCCTGGTAGCTCAGTCGGTAGAGCAGAGGATTGAAAATCCTTGTGTCGGTGGTTCGATTCCGCCCCGGGCCACCAAGAATTAGTTGTTACAGAACGCCAACCCTCGCCGGTTGGCGTTTTCGTTTGTGGCCGAGAAGTCCGTCGGTCTCCCCCGCTCCTGTGGGCGGTCCCGATAACTAACAGTTTGGCGCGAGGATAGGATGGGTCAGAGTCCCCTGCTATTGCGGCGATTGTTGCGTGCGAAAGATAGAATGGACGGCTCCCCCGATGAGGATTGGCCCGTCCACCGCTTGGCGCAAGTGAGCGCCGTCTCGATGGCCTACTTCGCGCGCGAATTCAAAAAGGCCTTCGGCCTGCCCCCACACCGCTACTTGCTTACCCGCCGTATCGAGCGGGCCACGGCACTGCTGCGCGGCACCGACCTGCCCATTACGCAGATCGCACTGCAAACCGGCTGGACCAGTCTTGGCACCTTTGGCCGTATCTTCCGCGACATCACGGGCGCAAGCCCGGGCGAGCTGCGAATGCGCGAGCGCTCCATCCAGCACATGGGGGAGCATATTCCCGAATGCGTCATGCGCGACGCCGAACGGCCCAATCTGAATATCGCAGTTTTGGAGAAGCGGCGCAGGAAAGCAACTGGCAAACTGTAGCTTCATTTCAAGGAGCTGATATGACTCAAAGTGTGAATGTGGTCGGCCTGTATGTGCGCGACCAGGACGAAGCGCTTGCGTTCTACGTCGAAAAATTGGGATTTCGCGTCCACACGGACGTCCGAAACGGCGACTATCGCTGGCTGACGGTGCAGCCTGCGGACCAGCCATCCTTCCAGCTCGGCTTGTTCCGTCCCGGACCGCCGATGCATGACGCGGCAACCGCGCAAGCCCTGCATGAAATCGTGGCGAAGGGAGCCATGCCGCCGCTGGTGCTGCAGGTGGACGACTGCCGCGCCGCATACGAACGCCTGAGCAAGTGCGGCGTCGAATTCACGCAGGAGCCCGTGGACCGCTACGGGCAGGTGGATGCCGGCTTTCGCGACCCCTCCGGCAACGGATGGAAAATGATCGGGGCTGCGGCCAAGTCGCCGGCGCGGACATCGCCATGAACCGGCGCCATGGGATACGGCAAAGCCACCGCTGGCCGCCCATCGTCAGCTGGTCGCGCCGCCGCATGTGAGCAAGCGGCGCGCCGGGCGCGCCACCCGTTTACCACATCAAATCATCAGGAATCTGGAACGCCGCGTACGGATCGTCCTCATCCACTTCCGTGCTGGCCTGTTTCACGCGCACGACGATGGCGGGGTCGCGTTCAGCGATCTTGTCGGCGATGATGCGCGGCACCAGTTCCACGGCGCCGCCCAGGCAGACGATCACCAAACGGCCCGCCACCAGGTGGGCTTGCACGGCCGCCGTCACGTAGATGCGCTCGATCTTGTTGTTGAACGTGAAGTTATACGGCACGTCGCCGTTGTTGCCCTTGCTCTGGCGGTTCTTTTGCACCATTTGCGCGATCTGCGCCACGATGGCTTTCTGGTTGGCGGCAGCGTCGCGCTGGGCATTCAGTTCGCGCGCGCGTTCCGCGTTCTTGCGCTGGGTCTCGAGCGCGGCCAGGCGCACTTCGTCGACGCTTTGCGTGCCGCTCTTGCGCTCGTCCTTTTTTTGCTTGCTCTTGTCCTGGTTGGCCAGCTTGACCTTCTTCTTGTCGACCAGGCCGGCCTTTAAAAACTGCTCTTGCAACGAGACCATAACTACTCCGTATTGAGGGTGCGCCGGCCAAGGCAGCGGCATCGGCCGGTGGAAAGACGCTAGCATAGCAAAAAACAGGGGCGCTGCCGCCGCAACATGGCTGCCCGGGTCAGCCGAGGAGCGCCTTGTGCCTGTCAGTAACAAAAAGACACACTCGAGTGGAAATTTTGTTGATAAATGTCATATAGTTAGTTACGTTCTGCATATCGGCATTGCCTGCCGATTGCATGTCCCCTTCCACTGACTGCGTCTACAAGGATTTACCATGAAACAATTAATCGCCCTCTGCATCGCCGCCGCGTTTGCCAGCACCGCCTTTGCCGCCGCACCGGAAGCGGCGCCCGTCGCCAAGACGGCCCAACAGTCAAAAATGACGACCTGCAATGCGGACGCCGCCGGCAAGAAAGGTGATGAGCGCAAGACCTTCATGAAAGAGTGCCTGAGCGCCAAGCCGGCGCCGGCCATGACGCAGCAAAACAAGATGAAAGCGTGCAATGTCGACGCCAAGGACATGAAAGGCGACGCCCGCAAAGCCTTCATGAAGGAATGCCTGAGCGCGCCGAAGAAATAAGCGCCTCCCCGCTTGCCCCACAACGCCAGCATCATGCTGGCGTTTTTTTATTGCGCCGCGTAAGCCTGCATCAGCCGGTCGAGGAAAACAAACAGCTGGCCGTTCATGCCTTGCCAGTCTTGGGCGCGCAGGATCGCTGGCTGCTGCACGTAGCGGTGCGATTCCAGCGTGGCCAGTTCTGCTTCCGACGCGGCGATCAGCAGGTCGACCACCTCCGGCGTGAACTCCATGTGACACTGGAAACCGTACACCAGATTGCCGTATTCGACGATCTGGCGCGGGCAGCCTTCGCTATAGGCGATGACCTTCGCGCTGTCCCTCAGGCCCGGCATGTCGCTGTGCCAATGCCCCGTTTCCAGAACAGCGCCGAAATGCGCGAACTTGTCGCTCGCCTTTCCGTCCGCCGTCAGCATGATGGGGAACTTGCCGATTTCCTTTTCAGGGCTGTGCGCATGGGGCGCTCCCAAGGCCGCGCCGATCAGTTGCGCACCCAGGCAAACGCCGACCACCGCCTTGCCCGCGGCGGCACAGGCAGCAATCAGGGCCTGTTCGGCTGCGGCGTCGAAATGCGGACACTCCTCGCGCGTCGTCGACGGCGACTGCGGCCCGCCCATGACGACCAGCAGGTCGATGTCCGCGATGGAAACGGGCAGCGGCTCATGGGCATAAAGGCGGGAATACGTGGCCGCGTAGCCGCGCTCGCGCACCCAGGTCTCATAGGCGCCCGGCGCCTCGAACGCTTCATGCACGATGAAATGGACTTTCATGATGTTCCCTTCTGTAGCGAGTAATTAAAAAACTATGGCCGATCCAGCACCTGGGCCAGCACGCGGGCAAACGCCTGCGCGTCCGCTTCATCGATGCTCGACACGGTGATCCGCAATCCCTGCGCTGGCGCCTGCACGCCGAAGGCTTCGCCGCCGCGCACCAGCCAGCCATGCCGGGCCAGCGCCAGCACGGCCGCCTGGCTGCTGTCCGCCATTGGCAGCCACAGGTTCAGGCCATCGGCGGGACTGGCGCAGACCAGGCCTTGCGCCGCCAGCGCCGCCGCCACCATGTCGCGGCGGCGCGCATAGTCGGTGCAGGCAAGGGCCACCTGCGCGGACACGTCGGGCGACGACAGGCAGGCGCTGACGGCGTCCTGCAAGAGATGGCTGACCCAGTTCGTGCCGGGCGCCAGGCGCAGGCGCAGGCGCCGGGCGGTCTGTCCGTCGCTGGCGACAATGGCCAGGCGCAGGTCGGGGCCGAAGATCTTCGACACGGAACGGATCAGCGCCCAGCGCTTGGCCGCAGGGGGAATCACGTCCTGGTAGCGGGCCGTGGACAGCATCGAAAAATGGTCGTCGACGATAAGCAGCACGTGCGGGTAGGCGGCCAGCACCGCGCGCAGCTGCTCCGCGCGCGCGGCGCTCAGGCTGCAGCCGGTGGGATTGTGCGCGCGCGGCGTCACGATGACGGCTTGCGCGCCTTGCGTCAGCGCCCGTTCCAGCGCCGCCGCCTGCATGCCCTCGGCATCGACCGCCACGCCAACGGCGTGCAGGCCGGCGATGCGCAAGGTGTTGATGCTGCTGACGAAGCACGGGTCTTCCACGGCCACCTTGTCGCCCGCGGCCAGGTACGCCCCCAGGAGGCGCTCGACCGCATCGACGGCCCCATTCGTCAGGGTGATCTCGTGCTGTTCCGGACAATCGCCGGCCATCCAGCGCCGCGCCAGCACTTCCAGCTCCGGGTCCACGGTGGCCTCGCCATACAGGCGCGGGCGGTATGGCTTGCGCGCCAGGGCCGCGCCGACATCGGGCAGCCAGGCCAGGTTCGGATTGCCGCCGCCCAGGTCGGCCAAGGGCGAACCGGGCAGCAAGCCTTCCTGCTCGCCGGGATCGCGCTGCGCGCGGATGGCCGTGCCCAAACGCCCTTGCGTGACCGCGATCCCGGCCGTCACCAGGCGCTGGTACGCCAGCGACACGGTATTGCGGTTGACGCCCAGGGTCGCGGCCAGCTCGCGCACGGTCGGTAACTCCTGGCCCGGCAGCAACTCGCCCGCCTGCGTCAGCGCGCGGATGCTGTCGAACAGTTCCGCCGCGGTTTTCCCTGTGATCTTCACTATAGTCTCAGACATGATATATTTTGGCATAGGACAATAATACACCACTCCCGCGACTCCTGCCGCTAAAGACTGACACAAGGCCGACACATGCACAAAGACACTCCCCTGCTCACTCCCACCATGCACGAGCGGCATGGGCGCTGGCCGCAAGCCGTGTCGGTGAATGACTTCCGCCGCAATCTGGCGGCAGTGCATGCGCGCATGGCGGCCGCCTGCCAGCGGGTCGAGCGCGATCCGGCCGGCGTGCGCCTGCTGCCCGTCAGCAAGACCAAGCCCGAGGCGAGCCTGCGCCTGGCCTACGCCGCCGGTTGCCGCATGCTGGGTGAAAACAAGCCGCAGGAGGCAGGCCGCAAATGGGAAGCGATGGCGGACCTGGCCGACCTGCAATGGTCGGTGATCGGCCATTTGCAGACCAACAAGGCCAAGCTGGTGGCGCGCTTTGCCAGCGAATTCCAGGCGCTCGACAGCCTGCGCGTCGCCGAGGCGCTGGAACGGCGCCTGCAAGCGGAAGGACGCAGGCTCGACGTGTTCGTGCAAGTAAACACGTCGGGCGAAGCCAGCAAATACGGTTTGCCGCCAGACGAGGTGGCCGCTTTCCTGCGCCAGTTGTCCGCCTTTCCGGCGCTGCGGGTGCGCGGACTCATGACATTGGCGCTGTTGTCGGCGGAAGCCGTGCGCGTGCGCCGCTGCTTCGTGCTGCTGCGCGAATTGCGCGACCGGCTGCGCCAGGATGCCCCCGATGGCGTCAGTCTGGACGAGCTGTCGATGGGCATGTCCGGCGATTATGAAATCGCCATTGAGGAAGGCGCCACCGTCGTGCGCGTCGGCCAGGCCATCTTCGGCGCGCGCGACACGCCGGATAGCCACTACTGGCCCACGGCGCAAACGGACTAGGCGGGCCGATGCGCCTTGTGGTCGCAGAGTCAATCATGCCGAATGATCAAGATGACATGCTGAAAGATACCGCGTAATATTTTTACCATACTGCTCAGCTCGGCAGCACAGCTCCCTGGGGAAAGGACGGCAGCGTGGCCGCGTCGAACGATCTCGCGCACTGGCGCGGACAGATTTTTACGCGCCTGCTGCAGGCGGTACTGCTGCTGGGCGTGGCGACGGCCATCCCCAGCGCCCTGCTGGCCGCGCGCGAAGCTATCTGGTCCATAGTCGCCCTCGACTTGCTGGCCATCGGCTGGATCGGCGCCATCTGGCATTGGCGCGCCATGCCCTACCGCTGGCGCGTGTGGCAATTCCTCATCGTCGCCTACCTGGTGGGCGTCGGCCTGCTGCTGAAAATCGGCCCCGTCAGCCAGATCTACATGATGCTCATGCCCGTGCTGGCGGCCCTGCTGCTGGGCATGCGGCCTGCCTTGTCGACCCTGGCTCTGACGTCGCTGACCATCTTTTTCCTCGGCCTGCATCCCGACGTGGCCCTGCACGTGCAGGGCGTGCCCGATTCTCCCGTGCTGCGCGCGCTGATCGTGGCCCTGAACTTCCTGTTCATCGCCGCCGTGCTGACCCTGTCCTGCGCCTTCCTGCTGCGCTACCTGGAACGCAGCAGCCAGGCCCTGTCGCAGCTGAACGCCGATCTGCGCCTGACGGCCACGGCGCTGGCCCGCCTGAACGACATGGTGATGATCGCCGAAGTGGCCGATGCCACCGCCGAGGCAACGCCTGCCACGCGCATCATCTTCGTCAACGACGCCTTCGAGCGCAGCAGCGGCTATGCGCGCGCCGAGGTGATGGGCCGCAGCCTGCTGTTCCAGCAAGGCCCCGCCACCGATGCGGGCGAACTGGCACGCGTCGCCGCCGCCATGTCCCGCGCCCAGCCGGCCAGGGCGGAATTACTGAATTACAACAAGGGCGGCAAAGCGTACTGGGTCGAAGCGGAACTGGTGCCGTTCACGGATACGGACGGCAAGCAGACGCACTGGGTGGCCGTCGAGCGCGAGATCGACGAGCGCAAGAAATCGGAAGCGGACATCCACCGCCTGGCCTTCTACGACGTGCTGACAGGCTTGCCCAACCGGCGCCTGCTGATGGACCGCATCGGTCACCTGCTGGCCGCCGCGCCGCGCGACCAGTCCATCAGCGCGCTGATGTTCATCGACCTCGACCACTTCAAGCACATCAACGACGCGCGCGGCCACGCCACGGGCGACGCGCTGCTGCGCCTGGCGGGAGAACGGCTGGCGCAGCTGATGCGCAAGGCCGACACGGTGGCGCGCATCGGCGGCGATGAATTCGTCGTGCTGCTGGCGCACCTGGCCAATGACCTGGACAGCGCCGCCCGCGCCGCAGCCCAGGTGGCCGAGAAAATCCGCGCCGCCATCGCGCGCGACTTCGAGATCGGCGCGCAGTCCTATCATTGCAGCGCCAGCATCGGCGTGACCCTGCTGCCGAAAATGGAGCAGCAGGCGCACGACCTGCTGCGCGAAGCGGACATCGCCATGTACCGCGCCAAGGCCGAAGGGCGCAACGGCATCGCCTTCTTTGAAGCGGCCATGCAGGCGGGCGTGGAGCGTCGCCTGACCCTGGAACGGGCGCTGGCGCGCGCCCTCGATAACCGTGAATTATGCCTGCACGTGCAGCCGCAGGTCGACCGCCATGGCCGGGTAACGGGCGCCGAATTGCTGATGCGCTGGCCGCAGGCGGACGGCAGCCATATCGCGCCCGGCATCTTCATTCCCATCGCCGAGGAATCGGGGCTGATCGTCAAACTCGGGCACTGGGCCTTGCGCGAAGCGTGCCGCGCCGCCACGGTGCTGGCGCAGGCGGGATCGCCCGTGCCCCTGTCCGTGAACGTCAGCCCGGCCCAGTTTCGCCAGCCCGATTTCGCGTCCCGCGTGCAGGCGGCGCTGGCCGAACACGGCACGCCGGCCGGCACCCTGATCCTGGAATTGACGGAAGGTTTGCTGATCGACCAGCGCGACGCCTCGCTGGCGCGCATGCGCGAACTGGCGGAGCTGGGCATCCGCTTTTCCATCGACGATTTCGGCACCGGCTATTCCAGCCTCGCCTACCTGACCTCGATGCCGCTGTACGAACTCAAAATCGACAAGCGTTTCATCGACGACACGCCGCACGATGCGCGCGACACGGCCATCGTGCAAGCGATCCTGGCCATGGCGCGCCACCTGGGCTTGCGCGTCGTGGCCGAAGGCGTGGAAACGCAGGAGCAGGCCGACTTCCTCATCGCCCACGATTGCGACGGCTTGCAGGGCTTCCTGTATGCGCGGCCGATGCCCTTGCCTGATTTCATGACGTGGCTGGCCGAACGGCGTTAGCTTTACGGCATTTCCTGCACGCAACTCCTCCGCTAGAATACCGGCCTCATAGCCTGTACCTTCACCATCCCCTTTGATTAAAGCGATCCCCGATGCGTCTGGTTCTTCCCCTGCTGCCGCTCCTGCTGCCGCTGCTCTCTCTGCTACCCGCCGCGCATGCGGCCCCCTCCTCCACCGCCACCGCGCCCACGCCCACGCCGATCACCCTGGACCAGGCCATGGCCGATCCCGACTGGATCGGCACCCCCGTCGAAGCGGCGTGGTGGGGCTGGAATGGCCAGCTTTACTACAAGCAAAAACGCCTCGGCTCGCCTCTGCGCGACACGTTTCAAGTCTCCGGGGCGAATGCGAAACTCAATAGCGGCAAGCAGGTCGACGATGCGCAACTGGCCAACCTCGATGGCCAGCATATGGTCGTCAACCGGGCCGGCACGCGCGCCATCCTGCTGCGCAATGGCGACCTGTTCGAGCGCGACCTGAAAAACGGCGCCCTGACGCAAATCACGCGCGGCGTCTCGGCCATCAGCGACCCGCAATATTCCGCCGACGGCGGCGCCGTGCAATACCGCAGCGGCACAGACTGGTTCAGCTGGAACCGTCTTGACCGCCTGAGCGCTCCCGTGGCCCTGCTGCGCGCGGCCAAGGACCCGGACGCCAAGCCGGAAGCGGACGCCCTGCGCGAACTGCAGCTGCGCCTGATCGTCAACCTGGCGCGCCAGAAGGAAGACCGCGACGCAAGCCGCGAACGCCGCCACGAAGAGCGCCGCCTGGACGCCACGCGCGCGCCGGAGCCGATCTACCTGGGCGAGAAAGTCACGATTTCCGGCAGCGCCCTGTCGCCGGACGGCCGCTGGCTGCTGTTCGTCACGCAAGACAAGGCCGCCGAAAAGGGCAAGCTGGGCAAACTGGCCCGCTACGTGACGGAAACGGGCTATCCGGAAGCGGACGACGAGCGCACGCGCGTGGGCCGCAACATGCCGATTGCGCAAAGCCTGAAACTGGCCGACCTGCGCACGGGCCAGGTGCGCGAGATTGCCTTCGACAGCCTGCCCGGCATCGCCACCGACCCGCTGGCAGCCTTGCGCGCCGAACAGAAGCTGCCGCCCCTGAAAGGCAACCGTGCCGTACGCATCGACGCCCAGCGCGACGGCATCGCCTGGACCGATGACGGCAGCAAGGCCGCCGTGCGCATCCGCGCCATCGACAACAAGGATGGCTGGCTCGCCAGCGTCGACCTGGCCAACGGCGCCCTCGTGCCTGTGCACCGCATCAGCGATACGGCCTGGGTCAACCGCCGCGCCGAGGAATTCGGCTGGCTGCCCGACAACGCCACCTTGTGGTATCTGTCCGAGGAAAGCGGCTACGCCCACCTGTACACGAAAACAGGCGCTGCCCCGGCGCGCGCACTGACCAGCGGCCAGTGGGAAGTGAGCGCCGTCGAATGGAGCCGCGACGGCAAGAATGCGTATTTCATGTGCAACCGGCAGGCGCCAGGCACGTATGAAGTGTGCGCCAGCACGGCCAGGGATGGCGGCGCGCGCGAAGTGACCAGTTTGAAAGGCGTGGAAAACTTCGGCCTGTCGCCTGACAACGGCAAGCTGCTGCTGCGCTATTCGACCAGCTATATGCCGGCCCAGCTGGCGACGGTTCCCGTTGCCGGCGACAAGGCGAATATCCTCACCGATACACGCAGCGACGCCTTCAAGGCGCGCAACTGGGTCATGCCGGAACTGGTGCAAGTACCGTCCACGCATGGCGCGGCACCCATCTGGGCCAAGCTGTACCGGCCTAAGCAGCTGGAAGCGGGCAAGCGCTACCCGATCGTCATGTTCGCGCACGGCGCCGGCTACCTGCAGAATGTGACCGAGCGCTATCCCGTGTATTTCCGCGAACAGATGTTCCATAACCTGCTGGTCGAGCAAGGCTACATCGTGCTCGACGTCGACTACCGCGCCTCGCTCGGTTACGGCAGCGCTTGGCGCACGGCCATCTACCGCCAGATGGGCCACCCGGAACTGGAAGATTTTGTCGATGGCGCCAACTGGCTGGCGCAGCAGCACCAAGGCGACATCAAGAACGTGGGCATCTATGGCGGCAGCTATGGCGGCTTCATGAGCCTGATGGCCCTGATGCGCGCACCTGACATCTTCAAGTCGGGCGCCGCCCTGCGCCCCGTGACGGACTGGACCACCTACAACCACGAGTACACGGCGAATATCCTGAACACGCCGGACATCGATCCGCAAGCGTATAAAATCTCGTCGCCGATCGAATACGCAGACAAGCTGACGGGCAACCTGCTGATCGCCCACGGCATGATCGACGACAACGTGTTTTACCAGGACTCCGTGCGCCTGTCGCAGCGCCTGATCGAGCTGAAAAAGGATAACTGGGAAATGGCCAGCTACCCGATGGAGCGCCACGGCTTCGTGCAGCCGGAAGCGTGGTATGACGAGTACCGCCGCATCTATCAGTTGTTCCAGCGGACGCTGAAGTAAGCGATATCAGAATGTCGGATTACGCGGCTACGCCGCTAATCCGACCTACCCGCTCCGGCGTAGGTCGGATTAGGTCCGCAGGACCGTAATCCGACACCACACCCAGTCAATCAAACGGCACCGGCCGCGGCGTCGTGTCCGACGACGGCGGCAGGATTGGCAGCACGATGTGCGGCTGCTTGCCCGTCAGGGTCTTCAGGAAGGCCACCAGTTTCGCGTTTTCGTCGGGCGTAAACGTGCGGCCCAGCTGCAAGCGGCCCATCACGTCGACGGCCTGCGTCAGGGTCGCCGCTTCGCCATCGTGGAAGTACGGATACGTCAGCTCCACGTTGCGCAGGGTCGGCACCTTGAAGTTGAAACGGTCCGCATCCTTGCCCGTCACGGCCGAGCGCCCTTCTGCCGTCATCGCCGTTTTATATGGTTCCACCACGCCCATCTTCTGGAAAGTGTTGCCGCCCACGGCGGGACCGTTATGGCAGGCGATGCAGCCGCTCGACTTGAACAGCTGGTAGCCGGCCAGCTCGTCTTTCGTCAGCGCGCTTTTCTTGCCCGACAGCCATTGATCGAAGCGCGAACCGGGCGTCACCAGCACTTCCTCGAAGGCGGCGATGGCGCGCGTGACTTGCTCGATGGTCAGCTTGTCCTGGCCAAACACTTGGCTGAACTCCGCGCGGTAGGCGGGAATCGAGGCCAGCACGTCGATGGCCAGCTCGTGCGTAAAAGCCATCTCGCCGGGATTGGCGATGGGGCCACCCGCCTGCTCCTGCAAATCCTTGGCGCGGCCATCCCAGAATTGCGCCACGTTCATGCCGGCATTGAGCACGGTGGGCGAATTGATGGGCCCGCGCTGCCAGTTGTGGCCAATCGAGGTCTTGATATTGTCCGTGCCGCCCATACTCAGGTTATGGCAGCTGTTGCAGGAAATAAAGCCCGAGCGCGACAGGCGCGGGTCGAAAAACAGTTTTTTGCCCAGCTCGACCATCGCTGGATTGGCCACCTTGGCGGCGGTAATCGGCTGGATCGGCTCCTTGCTGGCGGCGTGCAGTGCGCCACTGAAAGCAAGGCTGGCAATAAAGAATAAGGGGGACATGGTGCGGCGCATAGTCTAACTCCTGGAAACATTCCCGAATCGGCGGCGCGCACCGGCGCGGGAATGCAGCGCGCCGGCCCGGTCGCCACCCGTACATCGCTGATTGGATGTTGATTTATATTAACTTTGACGGGTTGACAATGAAAATGGCCGGGGTCAAGGATCGAGCAGCATACGAATCGTGCTTGCCATTTACGCAAGCGTGGCACATGATGAAGGCATGAAAACGCCTAACTACTCCTCCCTGTTGCGCGCCACGTGCGCCAGCTTTCTGCTGCTGGCCGCCAGCGCCTGCGGCAGCGCCCCCACGCAAGACGATGCGCCGCCCGCCCCCGGCAATGCCGGCTTGCTGGCGCAAATCCAGGCGGAAGTGGGCCCCGCCGCCTGCGATTCCACCCAGCAATGTCAGACGATCGCCATCGGCGCCAAGGCTTGCGGCGGCCCCGAGCGCTACCTGGCCTGGTCCAGCAAGGGCAATGACGGCAAGAAACTCAAGGCATTAGCCCAGGCACAAGCCGACGCCAGCCGCAAACAGCAGCAGGCGGACGGCATGATGTCGACCTGCTCCATCGTCACGGACCCGGGCGCCACCTGCGAAGCGGGACGCTGCGTGCTGCAAAAGAGCGCCATGGGCGGCAGTGCCGCCATGTAATGGAGTGATTCGGCAACACGTCAGGACTGCAATTGCAGGGTCTTGACGATCTTGCTCTCCACCCTCTCGCCCGCGCCTGAGGTGGTGTTCTTGCTCTCCTTGCGCAGCAACAATAAATGGTCGCCGCTGACGCCATACTGGCGCGTCTCGTCCGTCTTTTGCGTAAAGCTGACGACGACAAAGGCGCGCCCGCTCACGTCGAAGTGAAAACGGCTGGCCAGCGGCGTGCCATCCGCGGCGATCCACACCTCGATACCGCCTTCGAACTTCTTCACATACTTGCGGTCTTTCTCAGGCACCTTGTCGAGCGACAAGGTAAAGCTGAGCAGGCGCGCCGGCTTGCCCTTGTAGCTATCCACTTTTTCACTGCTGAACACGGCTTCCTCGATCTCGCGCGACAGAGAATCCGCCGCCGACACCATGGAGCGCAGCTCCGTCGCCTTCATTTCCCCCAGCGCAAAGCCGATCGGCGTCTTGACCTTCGGATCTTTCACCTTGGCGCGCTGCTCGGCCTCCACTTTCGCCAGCAGGTCCTTGCCGTAGAGCACTTGCAATCCCGCCGGCCCGCCGTCGACGGAGACCGTGGCCTGGCCGCTATCTTCTTCCGCCTCCTTGCCCTCGCCTTCCCGGCGCCAGCTTTTCGATTCCACCTGCGCCTTGATCGGCGTCTGCCCTTGCAGCCGCGCCAGCGCCGCATTCAGGTCGGCCAACCCATCGGCCCGCGCCACACCGCACACCACGCTGAACAAGCCGCCCAGCACCAGCCATTGCACGCCATTACGTCGCTGCATCGCCACATCCCTTCAGTTCATACAAGGATGCCAAAACACCATGTTTTGGCCATCTGTTGCATTTGAACACAGCTAGCTCTGGTCAGGTAGAAAGTCTTTCTGCTATAATTCGCCGCCTTGGCCTGGTAGCTCAGTCGGTAGAGCAGAGGATTGAAAATCCTTGTGTCGGTGGTTCGATTCCGCCCCGGGCCACCAAGAATTCAGCAGTACATAGCAAAAAGCCAACCTTCGGGTTGGCTTTTTTGTTTTCCTTTGCACAAAACCTCCTCCAGTCGCCGCTGTGTACGCAAACGTACGGACTGCGGCTGTCCAAGAGCCCATGCTGCAGGCAGACCACACACCCTTCCCGCCGCCAGCGCCTTGCGCGACACGGCGCAACGGCCACCTGGCCAGTTCTCCCCGCCACACCGCCATGCGAAACTCGCGCCCGACGCCGTCGAGCCGTTCCGTACATTACGGCACACTGCCAAAGGATGCATCATGAAAACTACCCTGATATTGCTCGCGCTCGCCTCTACCCTTGCCTTGACCGCTTGCCAGCGCGAAGCACCACCCGCGCCCACCGTCGTACAAGTCGTTCCCGGCCCTGCAGGCGCGCCTGGTCCTGCCGGCGCGACGGGCGCCAAGGGCGCTGAAGCCCCTGCCGGCGCGACCGGTGCCACTGGCGCCACGGGCCAGACCGGCGACAGTGGCATGCAAGGCAACGATGGCGCCAAGGGCGACGCTGGTGCTGCCGGCGACGAAGGTGCCAAAGGCGACACGGGCGCCAAGGGCAAGCAGGGCGACACGGTGATTGTCGTTCCGCAACGTTAATACGCTTCACGCCTGACACCACAACGCCAACCCATCCGGTTGGCGTTGTGCGTATGCGCTGTACCGCACAGTAACATTCGCCATCTCGGCCTATCCTGTCGTCATATAACAGGGAGGTATCGCATGCTGACGATCATACTGGTGGTGGCCCTGCTGGGCCTAGTTGTACTGTTCGCGCCCGGCCCCGTGCGCCGCGCCCTGATTACCCCACACCTGCTGGCCCTGTTCAAGCGTATTTTGCCGACGATGTCGGACACGGAGCGCGACGCGCTCGAAGCCGGCACCACGTGGTGGGATGCGGACCTGTTTTCCGGCCGGCCCGACTGGCCAAAACTGCTGGGCTATGGACGGGCTTCGCTCACTGCCGAAGAGCGCCACTTTCTTGAGCACGACGTCGAACGGCTGTGCGAACTGGTCGATGACTGGGAAACGCAGCAGCAACTCGACTTGCCGCCGCAAGCCTGGGACTACATGAAGGCGCAAGGTTTCCTCGGCATGATCATTCCCAAGCAATACGGCGGCAAGCAATTCTCCGCCTACATGCATTCGCAAGTTGTCATGAAGCTGTCGAGCCGCTGCTCGGCGCTGGCCGTGACCGTGATGGTGCCCAATTCGCTGGGGCCGGCCGAACTGCTGCTGCACTACGGCACCGAAGAACAGAAAAACCATTATTTGCCGCGCCTGGCCGCCG
The DNA here is from genome assembly GCF_001445815.1 of Janthinobacterium sp. Ant5-2-1. Taxonomy (NCBI): domain Bacteria; kingdom Pseudomonadati; phylum Pseudomonadota; class Betaproteobacteria; order Burkholderiales; family Oxalobacteraceae; genus Janthinobacterium; species Janthinobacterium sp. Ant5-2-1. The sequence goes on from NZ_LNCE01000021.1 coordinate 36,498, forward strand.
GCACCGAGATTCCCTGCTTTGCGCTGACCAGTCCGTATGCCGGTTCCGACGCGGCCGCCATTCCCGACCTGGGCGTGGTTTGCATGGGCATGCATGAAGGACGCCCTACCCTGGGTTTCCGCCTCACGTGGAACAAGCGCTACATCACCCTGGCGCCCGTGGCGACCTTGCTGGGGCTGGCGTTCCAGACCAGCGACCCCGAGCATCTGCTATCCGACAACGATGCGCCCGGCATCACTTGCGCGCTGATCCCTGCCAGCCACGACGGCGTGGTGATCGGGCGCCGCCACCATCCCTTGAACGCCGCTTTCCAGAACGGCCCCACGTCGGGCAACGATGTGTTCATCCCCATCGACTGGGTCATCGGCGGCCAGGCGCAAGTGGGCAAAGGCTGGCGCATGCTGATGGAGTGCCTGGCGGCCGGGCGCGCCATTTCGCTGCCCTCGTCCAGCGTGGGCATGGGCAAGATGGCCGTGCGCGGCACCGGCGCGTATGCGGCCGTGCGGCGCCAGTTCAACATGCCGATCGGCAAATTCGAAGGGGTGCAGGAAGCGCTGGCCCGCATGGGTGCCAACCTGTATCTGATGGACGCGGCGCGCACCCTGGCCGCGCACGCCGTCGACCTGGGCGAAAAGCCCGCCGTCATTTCCGCCATCGTCAAATACCACGTCACGGAACGGGGCCGCGCGCTCGTCAATGACGGCATGGATATCCTCGGCGGCAAGGGCATCTGCATCGGCCCCAACAATTTCCTCGCCAGCGCCTACCAGCAAATCCCCATCGCCATTACCGTCGAAGGCGCCAATATCCTCACACGCAGCCTGATCATCTTCGGGCAAGGCGCCATCCGCGCACATCCGTATGTACTCAGGGAAATGGCCGCCGTCAGCGAAAGCGACGGCCGCAAAGCCATACGGGATTTTGACTCCGCCTTCTTTGGCCATGTCGGCTTTGTACTGGGCAACCTGGCCAGGGGCTTGTGGTACGGACTGGGCGGCGCGCGCCTGGCGGCCGTGCCCGATGCCGGCGCACCTGTACTAACGCCCTACTACCGTGCCCTGACGCGGCTGTCGACGGCGTTTGCCGTCATGACGGATATGTCGATGTTCGTGCTCGGCGGCGAACTCAAACGCCGCGAACGGCTGTCCGCCCGCCTGGGCGACGTGCTGGCGCAGCTATACCTGGCGTCAGCCGTGCTGAAGCGCTACGAAGACGATGGCCGTTTCGCCGCCGACCTGCCCTATGTGCACTGGTCGCTGCAGGATGCGCTGGTCAAGGCCCAGCAAGGCTTGACGGGCGTGCTCGACAATTTCCCTGCGCGCATGCTGGCGGTGCTGCTGCGCACCTTGCTGTTCCCGTTTGGCTTGCCCCATCGCCCGCCGTCCGACGAACTCGGCAGTGAAGTGGCGCTGGCCCTGCAAACGCCTGGCGCCGACCGCGAGCGCCTGCTGGCCGACGGCTATGTGGCCACCGACAGCAGCGATCCCGTGGCCTGCGCCGAGCGGGCACTAGTACTGCTGCCCGACGTCCTGCACATCGAAAAACGCCTGAAAGACACGCCCGAAGGCGCGGCACTGCGGCACCTGCCGCAAAGCCTGTCCGCCATGCAGCAGTGGCTGGCCGCAGCCAAGGCGGCGGGCTCGGTCAGCTGCCAGGAGCACAATAGCTTGCTCGATTATGCGCGCCTGGTCGACGGCTTGATACAGGTCGACGATTTTGCGCCCGCCGCCAAGCAGGAAACGCCGGCCTCCTATCCGCGCGACGATGCCGGCGTGGTCGACGCCAGCGACAAGCCCAGCACGAGCGGCACCAGCGCCGCGTACACGACAATCACGGACAGCCAGACGGCGCCGGGCCAGTACGCCCTGACGCCAAAATAAATACTGGAAAATACCAACGGGCACAGCACGGACGCCAGGCTCACGGACGAGGCCAGCACGCCCTGGAACTGGCCTTGGCGGTCCTCGGCAACTTGCCGCGTGGCCAGCGACTGCAGGGCCGGCGCGCCGATGCCGCCCAGGGCGAACACGGGCATGATGGCGAAGATCATCCAACTGCGGGTGGCAAAGGCCATGACGACCAGGGCCATGCAGGCGCAGGCCACGCCCCCCAGGATGGTGGCGCGCTCGCCCAGCAGCTTCACGGCCGGACCGGGCAGGAAGGCCTGGGCCAGCGCCTGGCACACGCCGAAGGCGCCCAGCGACAAGCCGATCCACAGCCCGTTCCACTCGAACGCATCGTGGCCCCACAAGGCCCAGCACACGCCATACACCTCGCCGGCCGCGCTGAAGGTAAAGAAAATGGCGGTGATCGGCAGCAAGCTTTTCTGCGATAACACCCAGCGCAGCGGGCGCAATGGATTCAATGCCAGCAGGTCGATTTTTTCGCCCGTGGGCCGACGTGATTCCGGCAACGTCAACAACGCCAGCAGCAGGTTGCCAGCATTCAAGATGGCCGCCGCCATGAACGGCAGGCGCAGCCCGTAATCGCCCAGTGCGCCACCGAGCACGGGGCCGATGATGAAGCCGGCGCCGAACATGGCGTTGAGCAAGCCGAAACGGCGCGCCCGCGTTTCCTCGGGAGAAATATCGGTGATGTAGGCCGTGGCCACGGACACATTGGCGCTGGTCAAGCCGGCAATGGCGCGCCCCAGCAGCAGCATCCACAGGCTGGGGGCGAAGGCCAGGAACAGGTAATTGACGGCCGCGCCCGCCAGCGAAAGCAGCAGCACGGGGCGCCGCCCCAGGCGGTCGCTCAGCGCGCCCAGCACGGGCGCAAAAACGAACTGCATCAACGCATACAGGGCCGTCATGATGCCGATGTACGGCGCCACGTTATCGGCATGCGTGACCTCGCGCAGCAGCGCGGGCAGGATGGGGAAGATCAGGCCGATGCCGACGGCGTCGAGGGCGACCGTGGCAAAGATGACAGGCAGCGCTGTCGCCGGAATGGCTATTTTCATATACTCAATCTAAATATGTACTCAGTACATAAATAGTACGCTCAGCCTGGCTGCACCACCAAGCCTTATCTGTACTCAGTACACTTCGTGTATGATCGCAGCAACATGACGATTCCTTCCGACCTCCGCTCCCGCAAACGCCTTGCCACCCGGCAAGCCATCTCGAATGCCGCCACGCGCTTGTTTTTCGTGCGCGGCTTCGAGCAGGTGACGGTGGACGAGATCGCGGCGGCTGCCAGCGTGGGACGTATGACGGTGTTCAACCACTTCCCCCGCAAGGAAGACATGTTCTTCGACCGCGAGGAAGAGGGACGCGAACTGCTGCGCACCGCCTTGCGCCAGCGCGACCCCATGGTGCCCCCGATCGTAACCCTGCGCCTGCTGGCGCACCGGCTGGTGGCCGAAGACAGTCCCTACGTCACGTTTTCCGCCGCCGGCCAGGGTTTTATTGCCACCATCGAAGCCAGCGAGACCCTGAAATCGCGGGCGCGGGCCATCCGCGACGAGCTGGCGCAAGTGGTGGCAACGGCGCTGACCGACAGCACGGGGCGCGACGCGCACGATCCCCAGGCCCGGCTGGCGGCCAGCCTGCTGCTGGCCACCTGGAGCACGGCCCTGATCGAAGCGCACCGCGCCTTCGCACGGCATGGCGACGCGCAGCTGGCCAAGGCCCGCTTCCTGGCCCTCGTGGACCAGGGGCATGTCGGTCTGAAGGCGGCGTTGGCGGGCACGCCTTACGTCTGACGTTGCCGGGCATCGGATGTCAATCCCTTGACCCAAGGCAAGGCAATCTGGCGCCAGCCCGCCTACAATCGCCGGCTTTGCCCATCCCATGCGCCACGCTCCCGAACTCCTCCTGCCTGCCGGTTCCCTGGCCAAGATGCATGCCGCCTTCGACTATGGCGCCGACGCCGTCTACGCGGGCCAGCCGCGCTACAGCTTGCGCGTGCGCAATAACGATTTTTCGACCTTGCAAGCCTTGCAGGAGGGAATTGATGGCGCCCATGCGCGCGGCAAGCAATTCTTTGTCGCCAGCAATATCTTCGCCCACAACGCCAAGCTGAAAACGTATTTGCGCGACATGGAACCGGTGATCGCCATGCGCCCCGACGCCCTGATCATGGCCGACCCGGGGCTGATCATGATGGTGCGCGACAAGTGGCCGGAGATTCCCGTGCACTTATCGGTGCAGGCGAATGCCGTCAACTGGGCCGACGTGAAATTCTGGCACCGCATGGGGCTGACGCGCGTGATTCTGTCGCGCGAACTGTCGCTCGACGAGATCGAGGAAATCCGCCAGCGCTGCCCGGAAATGGAACTCGAGGTGTTCGTCCATGGCGCCCTGTGCATCGCCTATTCGGGCCGCTGCCTGCTGTCCGGCTATTTCAACCACCGCGACCCGAACCAGGGCACGTGCACGAATTCCTGCCGCTGGGATTACAAGGTCAAGAATGCTGCGGAAGACGCCAGCGGCGACCTGGGCGGCATGCAGGTGGTGCCGCTGGAATTTCACCAGGCGCTGGCCGAAGCCGACAACAATGCGTTTTCCGCCCTGCACCAGCAGCCGCGCCACCCGCTGGCCGACCAGCCCTACTTCATCGAAGAAGCGCAGCGGCCGGGCCAGCTGATGCCGATCCTCGAAGACGAGCACGGCACCTACATCATGAATTCGAAGGACTTGCGCGCCGTCGAGCATATCGAGCGTCTGGTCAAGATCGGCGTCGATTCGCTGAAGGTCGAAGGCCGCACCAAGTCGCTGTACTACGCGGCGCGCACGGCGCAAGTGTACCGCCAGGCCATCGACGACGCGGTGGCGGGCCGCCCCTTCGACATGGGTCTCCTGGGCCAGCTGCAAGGCCTGGCCAACCGCGGCTACACGGACGGTTTCTATCAACGCCACCACACGCAGACGCACCAGAACTACATGCGCGGCGCGTCCGAGGCGGACCGCAGCCAGTACGTGGGCGACGTGCTGGGCGTGACGAACGGCTGGGCCAGGGTGGAAGTGAAAAACCGCTTCGCCGTGGGCGACCGTATCGAAGCCCTGCACCCGGACGGCAACCGCGACTTCACCATTACCCGCATGCTGGCCGACGATGGCAGCGAGATCCAGGTGGCGCCGGGCAGCGGCCACTTCGTGCGCATCGAACTTGACGGCGCGCTGAACAAAGCCTTGCTGGCGCGCTATTTGTAACCGCCAGTCTGGCGCGCGGGGCGACAAACCAGTCCGCAAGTGTTTGATTTGACAAGAAAAATTCCAACTGGCGCCGCCTGAATAATTTGTTTAGGCTTCAACATTGCTATACGATACGGCCACCCTGCGCCCGGGGGCCTGATCGGCACCCGGTGCGTCCCTGACACGTTCACCGGAATCCCCGATGCCACCTGCCACCTCTGCCCTGATCACCAATGACGCCGTCGTCCTCGGCCTGCTCGCCATGACCCTGGGGGGCGTCTTCTGGACCGCCTCGCACGCCAACGGCTTCTGGAAAAAGTTTTATACCTATATCCCGTCGCTGCTGATGTGCTACCTGATCCCGGCGCTGCTCAACACCTTCGGCATCATCGACGGCAACGCCTCCGGCCTGTACGCCGTGGCGCGCGACTATCTGCTGCCCAGCGCGCTGGTCCTGCTGTGCGTGGCCATCGATTTCGGCGGCATCCTCCGCCTCGGCCCCAAGGCCATCATCATGTTTCTCACAGGAACGCTCGGCGTGATGCTGGGCGCCCTCGTCTCGTTCGAAGCCTTGCGGCTGATCCACCCGGAAACGGTGGCGGGCGACACCTGGCGCGGCATGACGACTGTCGCCGGTTCGTGGATAGGCGGCGGCGCCAACCAGGCGGCCATGAAGGAAGTGTTTGAAGTGGACGCCACGCTGTTCGGCCAGTTCGTCGCCGTCGACGTGCTGGTGGCCAACGTCTGGACGGCCGTGCTGCTGTTCCTGGCCGGCCGCGCGGGCGCCTTCGACCGCTGGACCGGCGCGGACTTATCCGCCATCAATGCGCTCAAGGACAGCATCGAAAGCTACCGTGCCCAGCACGCGCGCGTCGCCAACCTGACCGACATCATGATCATCCTCGGCGTGGGCCTGGGCGTGACGGGTCTGTCGCACTTCCTGGCCGGCCCCATCATCGGCTGGATCAGCACCCTGCCCGCCGCATGGCGCTTGCAGGATTACAGCCTGACGTCGAACTTCTTCTGGATCGTCGTGCTCGCCACCACCTTCGGCCTGCTGCTCAGTTTTACCCGGGCGCGCAGCCTGGAAGGCGCGGGCGCCTCGACCATCGGCTCGGCCATGCTGTACGTGCTGGTGGCAACCATCGGCATGCACATGGACTTGAAAGCCCTGTTCGACAAACCGTTTTTGTTCCTGCTGGGCCTGATCTGGATCGCCGTGCATGGCGGCCTGATGCTGATCGTCGCCAAGCTGATCCGCGCGCCCCTGTTTTTCATGGCCGTGGGATCGCAAGCGAACATCGGCGGCGCCGCCTCGGCCCCCGTCATCGCCAGCGCCTTCCACCCATCCCTGGCCCCCGTTGGCGTCCTGCTGGCCGTGCTCGGCTACGCGCTGGGCACCTACGGCGCCTACATCACGGGCTTGATCTTGCGCGGCATGGCGGGGTGATCCCTGTTCTGGCTTGTCCAGCCAGGCACGCAAGAATGACGCCAACGCCAGCCTTCGGGCTGGCGTTGTCGTTTACGGCTCGCCTCTGCCGCAGCGTCTTAAAAAATCCCCAAAATGTAGCAGAAACCCCTCAAAACCAAATTTCCGCACCATTTTTGTGCGAAATCTGCGATGATAGTTGCCCAAATAACCGATTACCTCCATGGAATTCTGATGAAATACGCATCTGCTCACGAGTATGTCCAGCATGTCGCCGCACGCAATCCAGGTCAACCCGAGTTTCTGCAAGCCGTCACCGAAGTCATGGAGAGCTTGTGGCCGTTCCTGGAACAGCACCCGAAATACGCGGAACAAGGCTTGCTGGAACGCTTGATCGAGCCGGAGCGCGTGGTGATGTTCCGCGTGTCATGGGTCGATGACCATGGGCAAGTACAAGTCAACCGCGGCTACCGCATCCAGCACAGCATGGCCATCGGACCGTACAAGGGCGGTATCCGCTTCCACCCTTCCGTCACCTTGTCCGTACTGAAATTCCTCGCCTTCGAGCAAACGTTCAAGAATGCGCTGACGACCTTGCCGATGGGCGGCGGCAAGGGCGGTTCCGACTTTGATCCGAAGGGCAAGAGCCCGGGCGAAGTGATGCGCTTCTGCCAGGCCTTCGTGAGCGAACTGTTCCGCCACGTGGGGTCGGACACGGACGTGCCGGCCGGCGACATCGGCGTGGGCGGGCGCGAAGTGGGCTACATGGCCGGCATGATGAAAAAGCTCAGCAACCGCGCCGACTGCGTGTTTACGGGCAAGGGCGCCAGCTTCGGCGGCTCGCTGATGCGTCCGGAAGCGACGGGCTACGGCACCGTGTATTTTGCGCAGGAAATGCTGAAAACGCGGGGCCGCTCATTCGAAGGCATGCGCGTGTCCGTGTCCGGTTCGGGCAACGTGGCGCAGTACGCGGTGGAAAAAGCCATGGCCATGGGGGCGAAAGTCATCACCGTCTCCGATTCGAGCGGCACCGTCATCGACGAGGCAGGCTTTACGCCGGAAAAGCTGGCCATCCTGATGGAGGTCAAGAACCATTTGTATGGCCGGGTCAGCGATTACGCCGCGCGCACGGGCGTGCGCTTCGAGGCTGGCGTATCGCCATGGCATGTGCCGGTCGACATCGCCCTGCCCTGCGCCACGCAAAATGAACTGCACATCGACGATGCGCGCACCTTGATCGCCAATGGCGTGCAATGCGTGGCCGAAGGCGCCAACATGCCCACCACCATCGAGGCCGCCAAGGCCTTCGAAGCGGCCGGTGTGCTGTACGCGCCGGGCAAGGCCAGCAATGCGGGAGGCGTGGCCACTTCCGGCCTGGAAATGAGCCAGAACGCTGCCCGGATTTCCTGGCCGCGCGAAGAAGTCGATGCGCGTTTGCTGCAGATCATGCAAGGCATCCACGCCGCGTGCAAACAGTACGGCACGCGCGCCGATGGTTCCGTCAGCTATGTGGATGGCGCGAATATCGCCGGTTTCGTGAAAGTGGCCGATGCGATGCTGGCGCAGGGGGTGATTTAATCCTCTGCCAACGGTGGTGTCGGATTACGGTTCTTCGAACCTAATCCGACCTACGACATTTCCGGTTTCATCAAGCTCTTGCGGCTGATCGTGCGGCCCGACACCATGAACTCGCCGTTGCCACGGTAATGCAGGGTTTCGGGCAGCTTGGGCGAGGTGGCCACGTGGGCTTTCACGCACTCGAAGATGAAGAAGCCGCCCTTCGGGTTGCCCGACACCTGGGCCAGCTTGCATTCGAAGTTGGCGTAGCATTCGGCGATCAGGGGGGCGCCCACCTGTTCGGCCGGCTGCGGCGTCAGGCCGAAGGCCGTGAACTTGTCCGTGTCTTCGCCGCTGCAATTGCCGATGGCGACCACCTGGTCGACCATGTCGGCCGTGGGCAGGTTGATCACGCACTCCATGCTGCGCTTGATCATTTCGTAGCTGTGGTTCGCATCGGAAATGAAGCAGCCCAGCAAGGATGGGGTAAATTCCATCAGCATGTGCCAGGCCATGGTCATGACGTCGCTTTCGCCCTTCCACGTTGAACTGACGAGCACCACCGGCCCCGGTTCGAGGAAGCGCCGGATATCGGCGACGGGATAATCTTCTTTGTGGTAATTTTTCATCTGGTCTCCAGGACGCGGTACGCCATAGCATAGACCAACGGCGCCTTGCCAGGCGCGCGGCTGGCCTGCGGAGGCGTGTCATCCGCACCGCGATTTGTGCCGTTCATCGCAAATTTATCCCTCTTGGAGATGTTGCAACATAGAATACACTGATCAACTACTCAAGGAAATCGCCATGCGTCCTCTGTTCCTGTTGTCAGTCCTGTCCCTCGCCTGCCTCTCGCCCCTCGCGCATGCCGACGAGCAAACCCGCACGGTGGGCGCCTTCAACGCCATCGACATCCGCGGCCCCATCAGCATCGAAGTGGAATCGGGCAAGGAGCAAAGTCTGCTGCTGCGCGGCGACCAGAAATTTCTCAGTGGCGTCATTACGGAAGTGGTCGATGGCGAGCTGAAAATTTCCATGAAGGACAAGGACATCAAGAAGACCGAGGGCGACCCGCGCATCATCATCACCATGCCCACCTTGCGCAAGCTGATCGCGGAAGGCGCGGGCGAAAAAATCCTCACCAAGCTCAATGGTCCCCGGGTCGACATCAGCTACAAGGGCGCGGGCCGCCTGTCTGCCGATGGCCAGGTCGACTGGCTGCGCCTGAAGGCGCAAGGCGTGGGCGAAGTCGATACGAAAGCCTTGCTGGCGAAAAACGTCGACGTCAATTTCGAAGGCATCGGCTCCGTCAAGGTGTATTCCTCGGGCGAACTGAACGCCGTGGTGCGCGGCATGGGCGAACTGACCTATTACGGCAAGCCGAAGATCGTGCACAAGTCGATCGCCGGCATCGGCAGCGTGAATGCCGCCAAATAAGATTTCCTAGAACAACAAGGCCATCAGGCCACTGGAGACCGCATGACCGCAACACATGACACGCAAGCGCCGCTGGTGCTGCGCGAGGACGAAGGTGGCCTCGTCACCCTGCGCCTGAACCGCCCCCTGCAATTCAATGCCCTGTCCGAAGCCATGCTGGCGGCGCTGCAGGTTGAACTCGACCTCATCGCCGGGCAGCCGCACGTGCGCTGCGTGGTGCTGGCCGCCGAAGGCAAGGCCTTTTGCGCTGGCCACGATTTGCGCCAGATGCAGGCCACGCGCCAGCTTGCGTATTATCAAACCCTGTTCGCGCAATGCTCGCGCGTGATGCAAGCCATTCAAACCTTGCCCGTGCCCGTGATTGCCCGCGTGCACGGCATCGCCACGGCGGCCGGCTGCCAATTGGTCGCCAGCTGCGACCTGGCCGTGGCGGGCGCGTCCGCCCGCTTTGCCGTGTCCGGCATCAACGTGGGCCTGTTCTGCGCCACGCCATCGGTCGCCCTGTCGCGCAATGTGTCGCCCAAGCGGGCCTTCGACATGCTGGTGACGGGCCGCTTCATCGACGCCGACACGGCCGCCGACTGGGGCTTGATCAATGAAACGGTGGCCGACGCGGCGCTCGACGAGGCGGTGGCGCGCCTGGCGCAGCAGATCATGGCGAAAAGCCCGACGGCCATCCGCTACGGCAAGCAGATGTTCTACCGGCAGCGCCAGCTGCCGCTGGACGAGGCTTACGCCTACGCCGGCGACGTGATGGCGCGCAACATGATGGAAGAGGATGCGGACGAAGGCGTGAGCGCCTTTTTAGAGAAACGGCCGCCCAGCTGGATGGCCGTCAAGTAGCTTAACGCTGTTCTTTCATCTGCTGCTGCACGGACAAGCTCAAGGTCCCCAGGTCTTCCTTGCCCAGCATCGGCAATTGCGCCAGCAGGTTGGCCAGGGCCGAGCTGCCCGTCACGTCCAGCTCGGACGACTGCACCAGCACCGTGCCGGCGCCCGTGAAGTCGATCTGCTTTTCCTCGCCCGACAAGGTAAAGCCCGTGAGCGCGCCGGCGGCCGAGGCCCAGCCCTGCACGTGGGCGTAATCGTAGTGATACGAAGGGCTGGGGCAATCGGCCCAGCCCAGCACGGCCTGCTCGTCCACGCGGCATGGCAACTCGAGGAAATGCACGGGACCGTTCGACGAGGCGATCACTTTACCCGTGCCTATCATCGTCAGGTAACCGGGCAAGGTCGATTCCTGGCAGATCACATCCTTCGTGAAACCCAGCAGGTTTTTCGCGCGGATGGTCATGTTGGCGTTGTCCAGGTCGTAGCACGCCAGGTCGTTGCCGTTGTCGCCCAAAATCAATTGACCCTGGCCTTGTGCGACGACAAAGTGGTGGATGTATTTCGGCGCATTGAAGGCATTGCGCACGATCAGGTCGAGCACGCTGCTGCCCATGGCCTCGAAGCGCAGCTCGCCATAGAAGGCGATCATCTTACCCTTGCGAATGAAGATTTGTTCCTTGACGTCGATGACATACGAAAAACGGTTCAGGTTATCGTTCTTCGGCAAGGTATCGGGATTGTAAATCGTCATGGCTTACCTTTCGCTCGCTTGGATGTAGACCGTGCCCTGGCCCGTAAACTTCACCTGGTACGATTCGCCGGACGCCTGGCCAACGAAAGTTTTCCAGTTCAAGTCCGTGACGATGGTCGAGCTCAATTGCCCCGTGTGGCCGATATACGCTTGCGGGTCGACAAAGACGGGCACGTCCGGCGTGACGGGCAAGCCGATGGCATTGCCGTCGGACAAAATCGCCACGTCGCCCGTGCCTTGCAAGGTAGTGGTAAACAAGCCTTGGCCCGAAGCCATGCCGCGCACCACGCCCTGCACGCCGCCCTGGTTGCCGAGGAACATGGTGCCGGCCGTCAGGCGCGCATCGAAGGCCAGCAGGGAATCGCTTTCCACGTAAAACGTTTCGCCACGCACGGGCACGATGGTGACGAACAGGCCGCCCTGCGCGTAAAACACGCTGCCCGTGCCACGCGCCGACATCATGGCGTAGCCTTCATTCGTGACAGCGCGCATGGCTAGGCTTTGCACGCCCTGGCCGGCCAGGAAGGAGCGGCTGAACGCCACGTCGCCCTGGTACGACACCATGGCGCCCTTGCGCGCGAACACTTCTTCAGTGCCGAGTTTGACCTCGAGCATCTTTTCATTGATCTGCTGATAGACAGGCATGGCTGCTCCTAGCGTAACTTAACGTTCGGCGGGCTGGATGAACACCACGCCCTGGCCTGTGAATTTGTGCTGGTACGATTCGCCCGAGCTCTGGCCGATCATCGTGCGCCAGTTGACGTCAAAAACGAATTCCTGGCGGATGTCGCCCTTGAAGCCGACGAAGGCGTCCGGGTCCACGCGCAGCGGATGCGCCGGCGTCACTTCCAGCATGATCAGGTTGCCGCGCGAAATGACGGCCAGGTTGCCATGGCCTTCGACGGTGGTGGAAAACAGGCCCTGGCCCGAGCTGGCGCCGCGCAGGCCCGCAAAACTGGTGCCCGTCTTCAGGCTCGTGTCGTAGGCCAGCAGGCTGCTGCTTTCGATGGTCAGCTTTTCGCCGGCCAGCGCCATGACGGTGATCTCGGCCGCATTCTGCGCGAAAAACACGGTGCCCGTGCCGGCGGCCTGCATCACCTGCATGCCTTCGTTCGTCACCTTGCGCTTGAGCGCGCCGAAGATGCCCTCGCCGCCGAGCAGGGATTTTTCAAATTTGATGGCGCCCGTATAGGCGACCATCGCGCCGGCAATCGCCAGCACTTTTTCATCCTGCAGGCGCACTTCCAGCAGGCGGTCGGTATTGGTGCGGAAACTGGTCACGCGCGACTCCCCAAGAATGCCAGGCCACAAAGCCATGGCTATCCGACAAGATACCGGGGGCATTACCGCCATGCAAGTGCTATTCCTCCCGAACGGGGGGCATCCATTAAAAAAAAGGCGTGCCCGGAGGCACGCCCTGCGCTTACACCGGCAACGGTTTACTCGGCCAGCACCGGCTTGGCGCCGCGCGCATTCTGGAACAGCGGCACGGGATCATTGGTATTGACCTCGACCACCGTCACGCCCTGCACCACGCCAGCGACCTGGTAGCCGACGGCGCCCAGGTGGCGCTTGCCTTCGGCCAGGTTGGACCAGCTCAGCGAGACAGACGCAGTGCCGCCCATGAAGGCCGTGCCCGGCATCAGCGCCTTGAAGCTGCCGTTGTTCAAGCCCGGCGCCAGTACCCACGACGACAAGGTGTAGTCGGCCTGGCCGTTTTGCGGCGCAAAACCGATCACGCACACCTTGTAGGTACCGGCGGCGGGCAGGCGCAGTTCCACCTGCTCATTGGAACTTTCATTGCCGCTGCTGCCGACCAGCACATTGGCGGCATTGTAGACCTCCATGTCCATGTCGGTATTCGCGCCGCCCGTCGTTTCCGAGTCGTAGGTGGCAAAGCGCGCCGCCAGGGTGCCGGCCGGGACCACCACGTTGTGCACGTTCACGCCCGTCGCGCCACCGGCCTTGCAGGCAGCCGATGCGGCAGCGCCCGTCGCCGCCTGGCCGATCGTGCGCGTTTCGCGCACGGCTTCGACGAGACCCGACTTGACGCCCACCAGCGCGCCCGTGAAGCCCGTGCCCAGGGTCAGCACCTTGCTGCCGGTGGCCGCTTCGCTGCTGACCAGCGGAATGGCGGCCAGCGAGGTGCCGCGCGCCGTCAGCGGGCTGCGCACCGTGTGCGTGCCATCCGTCCAGCTCAGGGCGCCGTAGGTCCAGGTATTGGCCGGCGCCGTGGTGCGCGTCAGCTTGACCTGGTACTGGCCCTTGGCGCCCGGCGCCAGGCTCAGGCTCGTAGGCGTCACCGCCACCGTGTAGCCGGGCAGGCTGGCCGAGACGTTATAGACGGCGCTGCTGGCGCCCACGTTGGTCACCGTGCGCGTCAGCACTTGCGTGCCCAGCACGTTGGCCGCCGTCAGCGACGCCAGGTTCAGGTTGTAGGCAGGAATGGTGCCGACGGCCTGGCAGGTGGCGGGACTGTAGACCTTCAGGTTTAGGCCGCACAGGAAGCGCGCATAGTCGATTTCCGACACGTCGTACACGAGGCCCGGATCGGCCGCGCTGTTCGGCGCGATGTGGCCGGCGCCCTGGCCCCACGGCAGCTGGCCCGAGTTCTTCGCCGTGGCATCCCACGACACGGAACCGTTCAAGCCGTCAGGATACGTGCTGAAGGCCGTCGTCATCAGCGCCGACTTGATGGCCGCGGGCGACCAGCTCGGATGCTGCTGCTTGAGCAACGCCGCCACGCCGGCCACGTGCGGACTGGCCATCGAGGTGCCGGAATAGAAATCCCACTCCGCCACTGGCGCCACGCCGCCGGCCGCCACGGCATCGCGCTGCGCCGGGGTCAGGTCGGCCGTCACGCCGGCAAGGATGTTGGTGCCGGGCGCCGACATGTCCGGTTTCAGGATATTCGCGTTGGCCACGTTCGGCCCGCGCGAGGAACGGTCGCTGACGATCGGCGCCTGCACCGTCGTGTCGGCGATCGTATGGATTTCGCCCAATGCCGCCGTGCCGTCCGGATTGGACGCCATGAAAGCCTTCAGCGCGTCGCCCTGCGCCTGCGCCAGGTGGACCGTCGACAGCACGTGCGCCTGGTTGATGATGGTATTGGCGCCGCCGACCACGTTGGCGATGACCACGCCCGCCGCGCCCGCCGTCTTGGCATTCGCGCTCTTGTTGACCAGCACGTTGCCGCCACGGTCGCACACGAGTATCTTGCCCGCCACTTTCGCCGGGTCCAGATAAGCCGAGGTGGCGTCGGCCGCGCCGAAGCAGCGCAGCAAATTGAGGTCCGTCGGCGACACGCCGGCCAGGCCCGCGTCGCGCGAGCGGATCAGCGGCAGCGCCGGCGTCTTCGCATTGCTCGATGCGCCTTCCAGCTTGGTGCCGTTGCTGAGGATGACATTGCCCGCGTACAAACGGTTGTGGGTGGAATTGGCCACCGTCGCCAGCCAAGGGCTGATGTGCGAGACGGGTGCCGGCACGTCGGGCGCCGGCGTGGATGGACCGGAATTGCCGCCGGACGTGGCGACAAACACGCCGGCCGCCGCCGCGCCGAGGAAGGCGACTTCCGTCGGCTCGTCGAAAGCGCCGCCGCCCGCGTTCGGGCCGATGGAGAAGTTGATGACGTTGACGCCATCCTTGACGGCCTGGTCGATGGCGGCCACGCTGTCGGCCGTGGCGCAACCGTTGCGGCCCGTCGATGCGGCCGTCCAGCACACTTTATAGGCGGCGATGCGGGCGCGCGGCGCCATGCCGGAGGCCTTGCCCAGCGACACCCCGTTCGAAGTGGCTAGGGCGCCATTGTTGCCGCCGGCCGTGGACGCCGTGTGCGTGCCATGGCCGCCGTGCCCCGTCAGGCCGGCGACGGAATCGCGCGGCGACAGGAATTCCGTCCAGTGCAGCGCCGACGTGGAGGCGCGGTAGTAGCGCGCGCCGATCAGCTTGTTGTTGCAATTCTCGGCGCTAAAACCTTCGCCGGTCTGGCAAGTGCCTTGCCAGCTGGCCGGTGCCGCGCCGTACACGACGTTGCTGCCGCTGTGGCTGGGCACGCCGTTCTCGTCGAGGCGGTCGGCAAAGGCCGTGTTCTCGGGCCAGATGCCGCTGTCGACGATGCCGATGATGATGTCTTCGCCCGCGTGTGTCTTGCCGCCCAGTTGTTCCCACAGGCCGCCCGGCTTGTCCAGGCCCAGAAAGGTGGGCGTGTAGCTGGTGTCGAGCTGCAGGATGGAGTCGGCGCTGACGCTGGCCACGCCGCTGTTTTTCTTCAGGGCCCGCACTTCATCGTCCGTCAGCAAGGCGGAAAAGCCGTTGAAGACGACGCTGTACTGGTGCGTGATTTCCGCCGCGCTGACGGTGCCGGCCACGGCGGCCTGTTTGGTGTCGAGGTAGTTCAAATAGGCCTGCACATCGGCGGCGCCCACGTTGATGCGCGCGCCCGGAGCCGGCTTGGTGGCGGCCAGGCCGTCGACCTGGCCCGTATAGGTGGCGGCCGGCTTGTCGACCAGTTGCACGATGTAGGAACGGCGTTCCTGCGCCTGCGCCGCTTGCGCCAGGCTGGCGGCCAGCAGGAGGATACCGAGTGAAACGGGACGTAATTTCATCTCATGCTCCTTGCACGGTGAATGCTGCGAACTTGCCGCTGCGGCGGCGCGACAGCATGCCGATCGCGCCCAGACCAGCCAGCAGCAGCATGTAGGTCGACGGTTCCGGCACGGCGCTGATGTTGATATTGTCGAGCGCAAACTGGCCCTGGTTAAAGGCGGGGAAATCGATGGAATTGGTGCACGCGCCAGTGTCATTGAAAATGCAGGCGTTGAAGGTCAGGCCCGTCAACGCATAGTTGCTGAAGCCGCCCAGCAGGGAAGCGCCCTGGAAATGGTAATTGCCATCGCTGCCCTGGCCGGGAAACGCCAGCGAGGTGCTGACCACCTGGCCGTTGCTCAGGGTGCCGCTCAGCTGCAGCTGGCCCCAATTCATGTTTGGCAAGCCCGAGACGGGCGCGATGAAGGAATAGTCGAAACCGGCCAGGCTGAACGCCTGGTGGTCGGCACGCGCGAAATTCACGCCGCCATCGTTGAGGATGGCCAGGTAGTTGCCGGTGGCGCCCTGCGGGCAGGCGGCGATATCGCACGACGAGCCCACGCGGCCATCGAGGATGGCGCCCACGCCGCTGACGCCGCCGCCTGCCGCCGTGGTCGGGTCGGCCAGGAACAGCAGGTTGTAGCTCGACGTATTGAGCGTCTGGCCGCTGGCATACACGTCGGGACGCAGCGAGTCGAAGGTCAGGACATCGGCCATGGCCGGCGCCGAGGCCAGCACGGACAAGGTGGCCAGCGCGGCCAGGACGGTGGCGCGGCCGCGGATAGCGGGCGCAGTAGCGGTGGCGGGCGATACCCGCGCATGTGATAGACGATTCATTCTATTCCCTTGGTTGTTGTGGATAGATAGGTCGGCAGGTCTGGCGCCCGCTTTCAGCTTTTTCACAAAAGTGTCAACAAATATAGCAAACCACACAAAACAAATATCATATTTTTAATATCATTTATTTATTTTTTATCTAACTCTGCGAAACTTTGTTTTGTTTTATCTATGAAAGCTTGAGCAATCTCAACGTTACATCGGAACAACAATGCATCGCACTGCAGACGTGCGCGCCAGCGTGCCCGCCCGACTTCAGATAAGCTCGAAAACCGTGCCTGCCGCGCCGTCAGCCACCGTGACATCGCGGTACACCTGTTCCATCCTGGAACACTTGTCTCCCCCCGCCACGCGCCCGGCCATTGCCCCTGCGCCGATGGCATGAAGCTTGCACAACAAGGGAATCGACCGTGCTCAGGGAGCAGCATCATGGAACACCATCAATTTGCCGGCAACGGCCGCTCAGACACGCGGCCGGCCCAGCGCCTTCTCGTGTGCTGCGCGCTGGCACTGGCTTTTTTCCTGCTGGCCGCCAGGCTGGACCTGGCCGAACGGGTTACCTACGCGCTCGGGCGCCACGAACACTGGCAACTCGATGAACTGGCCCTGAGCCTGTTGCTGCTGGCGCTGGCGCTGGCCGGCTTTGCCGTACTGCGCGGCCGCCAGGTGGCGCTGCTGCTGGCGCAAAACCGCGCCCTCACGCAGCGCCTGCTGCGCGCGCAGGAAGAGGAGCGCTGCGCGCTGGCGCGCGAGCTGCACGATGAAGTGGGACAAGACTGCACGGCCATCCGCGCGGCCGCCAGCTACATCCTGCGCGCGCGCGATGGCGACCAGGCGAACGTGCAAGCCTGCGCGGCCAGCATCGCCCGTTCGTCGGAAGCGCTGCATGCGATGGTGCGCACCATGCTGCGCCGGCTGCGCCCGCCCGTGCTCGACAGCCTGGGATTGGCGCCGGCCCTGCAGGGGCTGTGCGACAGCTGGTCCCAGCAGCACGGCATCGCCTGCCATTTCGCACCGCACGCCATCCCCGCCAAGCTCGACGACGGCACCGCCACCGCCATATACCGCCTGGTGCAGGAAGGCTTGACGAACGTGGCACGCCACGCGGGCGCCGACCGGGCCACGGTGGAATTGCGCGCCGATGCGCACGGCTTGCTGCACCTGGCCATCGAAGACAATGGCCAGGGTTTGCATCCAGACAAAACGCCGGCAGATGGCTTCGGCATGTTGGGCATGCGCGAGCGCGTGGCCGGCCTGCGCGGCCATATCTGCTGGATCAGCGCGCTGGGCAACGGCTTGCGCATCGAAGTGGCGATGCCGCTGGCGGCTGGTGCGGCATGAACGCGGCCATGACCCCGATCCGCGTGATGCTGGTCGACGACCACCCGGTGGTGCGCACCGGTTACCGGCGCCTGCTGGAACAAGGCGGCGACATCGCTGTCGTGGCCGAAGCGGGCAATGGCGAAATGGCGTATGCCTTGTACCAGGAACACGCGCCCGACGTCTGCGTGACGGATTTGTCCATGCCCGGCATCGGCGGCCTGGAATTGCTGCGCAAGCTGATCGCCCGCGATGCCGGCGCCCGCGTGCTTGTGTTCAGCATGCACGATACGCCGCAGCTGATCGCGCGCGCGTTTGACGGCGGCGCCTGCGGCTTCGTCAGCAAGCAGGCCGATCCGGAACACCTGGTCGACGCCGTGCGCGCCGCCCACGCGGGCCGGCGCTACCTCGATCCGCACAGCACCCCCGGCATGCTGCAGGGCGCGGCCAGCATGGAAGCGCAGCGCTTGAGCAGCCTGAGCCAGCGCGAATTCGAAATCTTCCGCCTGTTGGCCGAAGGCCGCAGCGCCGCCGACTGCGCCCGCCTGCTACACGTAAGCAGCAAGACGGTGGCCAACCACCAGACCTGCATCAGGGAAAAGCTCGACGTGCCCGGCCCAGCCGCCTTGGTCCATCTTGCATTACGCAACGGGGTCATCGAGCACGTCCACCCTTAAAACACGTAGCGCAAGCCCACATTCACGCTGCGCGGCGCGCCGGCCGCATAGAAGGTCGCGTTGACCATCGGATACTCGCCGTTCACGGCCGGCAGCGGCCGGGCATTAAAACTGCCATTGGCGTCGAAACCCGTCGCGCCCAGCTGGGCCGCCGTCGCATAGTGTCGGTCGAGCAGATTGTTGACCTGGGCGAACACGCTCAGTTGCCGTGTCAGCTGGTATTTGCCGTTCAGTTCCACCACGGCGTAGCCGCCGCTCTTGCCCGCGCCCAGGTACGCCGGCCCGCCCGCCTGATGCGCGTTGTTTTCATTGCCGCGCGCATAGGCACTCGACACGGCCGTCATGGCCAGGCCCACCGTCCAGTCGCGTCCGCCCTGAACCTCCACGTGCGCCTTCAGGATATGGCTGGGCGTGAGCGGAATGCGCTTGCCCGGCGTGATGACGATATTGCCTTCCAGGCCGGGCGCTTCCGCGTCGCTGCTGCTGTTGGCGCTGCCGTTGACGGTTTCCCGGCTTTGATACGTCGCCTGCAGCCACGTGTAGTTGACGCCGAAGTCGAGCGCGCCCGCCTTGCCGTCCAGCGCCAGCTCCACGCCCTGGTGGCGCGTCTTGCCGAAATTCTTGAAGTAGCCGAAACCGGCCTGGTTGTCGGCCACGAACAGGATATCGTCATGGTTTTCCGCGCGGAACACGCCCGCGCTCCAGCGCGCCACCTCGCCCCACTGGCCCCGCACGCCCGCTTCCCACGTCTTCGTCACCACCTGTTTCAAGGGCGGGTCGCCGGCCATGGCGTTGGGCAGGCGGCATGGGTTTTCCGGGTCGGCGCAACCAAGCTCGATGGCCGTTGGCGTGCGGCTGCCTTCGTTGTAGCCGAGATAGGCGCTCACGCCCGAGGCCGGCGCGTAGGCCAGGCCGATGGCTGGATTGAAGCGGCTGAAACGGTGGTCGCCATCGAGCGAGCCGCTGCCGCCGCCGGGCGTGATGGCGTCGCGGTTGCGCACCGTGCTGCGGTTGTAGCGGCCCGAGACGGTCAATGTCAGGTCTTGATTGAACGCGATGCTGTCGCTCGCATACACGCTCCACGTGCGCATGCGCCCGCTCAAGTCGACCCGGTTGTCGACGGGCGTGCCGTCATCGTCGATTTCCGTCCCATCGGCAAAGAAGTCGACGGGCGTGATGCCGCGATCCGGGTTCAGGTAGCCGAACTGGCTCGTCTGGCGGAAGGTGGCGTGACTCGTGTCGTAGGCGGCGCCGGCCGTGACGGCATGGCGCATGCTGGCCACGTCGGCCAGCGCAGTGAACTGGCCGGAAAAACCGTAGTTTTCCTGCTGCGTATGACTGCGGTTGATCATGCCATTGCATTTTTCGGCTGGCTCATCGTTCAGCAGCACATTGCCGATGCAGCGCCACTTCGGGAAAGGCGTATTGCCGGCATTCGCCCCGCTGGCGGGAAAGCCCGTGTAACCGGCCGCCGCCAGGGCAGCCCGTTCGGCCGCGCCGGGCTGGTAGACGGACTGATCGAGCGACTCGTCGTTCAGATCGCCGTTGTAGGTGTGCGTGTCGATCTTGCGGTAATACACATTGCCGGACAAGAGCAAGGCAGCGCCGGCCTGGTGCTTGCCCGTCAGGTTCAGCAGAGTCGACCTGTTTTGCGTCAGGTCAGGCTTGGTGTAGACGCTGCGGTAGTCGCGCGCCAGCATGCGCTGTTCCTGCAAGCCGTTGCCCGTCAGCGCATTGTCCGCGTGGGCGAGCGTGACGGCGATATCGGTGCGCGCATCGCTCCAGCCCAGCTTGCCAAACACCTGGCGCACGTCGGATGGCGAATCGTCGCGCCAGCCATCTTCCTTGAAGCGGTTGCCCGTCACATACCAGTGCCAGCCCTGCGCATTGCTGCCGCCATGTTCAACTTCCACGCCGCGACGTTGATCGGAACCCAGGCGCGCCTCGACGGCGGTGCCTGGGCTGGTCTTGCCATCCTTGGTCTGCAGGCCCAGCGCACCGCCCAGGGTGTTCAGGCCAAACAGGGGATTCGAGCCGGGCATCAGGGTCAGCGAAGCTATGGCCATGCGCGGGATCAAGTCCCAGCTGACGACGTCGCCAAACGGCTGGTTCAGGCGCATGCCGTCCAGGTACACGGACAGCCCCTGTGGCGTGCCCAGCAGGGGCGAAGCCGTATAGCCGCGGTAGCTGACGTCGGGCTGGAACGGATTGTTCTGCACTTCGTTCACGTAGACGCTGCCCAGGTTGCGGCGCAGGAAGGCGGAAATATCGAGCGCGCCGCTGCCGGCGATCTGCTGCGCGCTGGCCGTCTGCACGGGCGCGGCGAATGTGTCGCGCGGCTGCTCCACGGTGGGCAGCGGCATGCTGCCCGTGATGATGACGGTGGGCAGATCGCCCGAGGCGGCCAGGCTGGCATCAGCAGGTTCGGCTGCCTGCGCCTGGCACAGCGCCATGGCGGCGGCGGCCAATAAAGTCAGTTTCATGCTATCCCCGTTTTATCATGGTTTTTATGTCTGTCCAGTATCGGACAGCCACCATCGATGAACTAGGGAAAAACTCCCGCCGTGCGGGCGGCGGGCAAGCACGCTATCGCTGCAGCGGCAAGTAACTCTGCTTCAATTGGCGCAGCACAAAGCTCGATTTGCTGTGGCGGATGCCGGGGATTTTGTATAAACGCTCGCGCAGCAGGCGTTCGTAGTCGCGCGTGTCGCTGACCGCAATGCGCAAATAGTAATCGTAGTCGCCCGAGACGAGAAACGCTTCCAGCACTTCCGGGATCATGGCCAGCGCGTGGCCGAATTCGAACAGGGCCTGGTCGGAATGGTCGTCCAAGGTGACTTGCACGATGACGGTGTCGGCCAGCCCCACCTTGGCCGCGTTGACGTTCACCGTATAGCCTTCGATGACGCCATCGTCTTCCATGCGCTTGATGCGCGCCCAGCATGGCGACGAGGTCAGGCCCACCTTGGCGCTCAGCTCGTGCAGGCTGATACGGGCATCCTGCTGCAGGGCCGTCAGGATGGCGAGGTCGAATTTGTCGAGCTTCATTCTGTTCTTTCCATATTTTGCAGCAAATTTTGCTGAATTATGCATTTTATACGAGAAAACCAGCAGCCTTTTCTGCCACATCAGGCAGAAAATAAGGCCATGAAACCCGATCCCGCTCCCCTCCTCGCTCCCGCCCACGATCTTGCGCCGCGCAACGGCGCCAGCACCCTGATCGACACCCTGCTGGCCCTGGGCGTCGACACCGTCTTCGGCTATCCCGGCGGCGCCGTGCTGCCCCTGTACGATGCGCTGCACGCGCAGCCGCGCTTGCGCCACGTGCTGGTGCGCCACGAACAGGCGGCCGTGCATGCGGCCGAAGGGTATGCGCGCAGCACGGGCCGGCCCGGCGTCGTCTTCGTCACGTCCGGCCCCGGCATGAGCAACACCACCACGGGCTTGCTCGACGCCCTGTGCGATTCGATTCCCGTCATCTGCATCAGCGGCCAGGTGGCCACCACCAGCATCGGCACGAACGCCTTCCAGGAATGCGACGCGCTGGGCATTTCGCGCCCCGTTACCAAGTGGAACCGGCAAATCCGCACGGCCGACGAAACGGCCGCCGTCGTGTACGAAGCATTTATCCAGGCCACGCAAGGCCGGCCCGGCCCCGTGCTGATCGATTTTCCCAAGGATATGCAATTGGCTCCCGTCGCGGACCACACGCCGCTGCCCTCCGCTGCCGCAGTGGCTGCATCCCTGCCCGACAGCAATGAGCTGGAACGGGCCGCCTGTCTGATCGCCAACGCGCGCCAGCCCGTGTTCTATGGCGGCGGAGGCCTCATCAATTCTGGCCTCGATGCCTGCGCCGCGTTCCAGCAACTGGTGAAACTGGCGGCCGCGCCGTGCACCCTGACCCTGCTGGGACTGGGCGCCTTTCCCGCCTCGCACCCGGCCTTCCTCGGCATGCTGGGCATGCACGGCACCCTGGAAGCGAACCTGGCCATGCACCATGCGGACCTGATCGTCTGCGTGGGCGCCCGCTTTGACGACCGGGTGACTGGCAGGCTGGACGCCTTCTGTCCCGGCGCGAAAATCATCCATGTCGATATCGATCCGGCGTCGATCGGCAAGGTGGTGCGCGCCGACGTGGCCCTGCGCGGCGATTGCGCCCCCGTGCTGGCGGCCCTGCTGGCGCAGCTGCGCGGACGCCTGCTGGCGGACCGCCAGCCGTGGTGGCAGCGTATCGACGGCTGGCGCGCCGAAGACAGCCTGGCATCCGACGACACGCCGGACGTGATCGCGCCGCAGGCGCTGATGCGCCGGCTGCAGGCGGCCCTGGATGGACAGGACGCCATCGTGTCCACCGACGTGGGCCAGCACCAGATGTGGGCCGCGCAGCACCTGCGCTTCGAGCAGCCGCGCCGCTGGCTCACCTCGGGCGGCGCCGGCACCATGGGATACGGCTTGCCGGCCGCCATCGGCGCGCAGATCGCCCATCCGGGGAAATGCGTCGTGTGCGTCAGCGGCGACGCGTCGATTTTGATGAATATCCAGGAACTGGCCACGGCCGTGCAGCACCGCCTGCCCGTGAAAGTGGTGCTGTCGAACAATGGCTACATGGGCATGGTGCGCCAGTGGCAGGAACTCATCCATGGCGGGCGCTACAGCCACAGCTACACGGAAGCGCTGCCCGACTTCGTCGCGCTGGCACGCGCGTTCGGCTGGCAGGCGCATACGGTCAGCCGGCGCGACGAGCTCGACGGGGCGCTGGCGGCCTGCCTGGCATCAAGCGGTCCCTACTTCCTCGACGTGCGCGTGCATGGCGAGGAAAACTGCTTTCCCATGATGGCGCCCGGCGCGGGGCACCATGAAGTGACCCTGTCCAAGGGCAAGGTGTACAGCGAGCGGTAATCCGGCATGACCACTGGCCACGCCAACGATGTTGTCGGATTACGCGTGGCGTTGCCACGCTAATCCGACCTACGCCCATATTTGGTAGACATCACCACTCGCCACCACGGCTAGGCCGGATTAGCGGCGGTACGCCGCGTAATCCGACATCACCACCGGCCGGATTACGCCCATATCCTGTAGATCCAATAACTTTCATCCTCTCGGCTGGCGCGCGCGAGTTCCGTGGGACTCAGGCCCGTGATGGCGCGCACTTCGCGGCACAGGTGGGCCTGGTCGGCGTAGCCGCCCTCGGCGGCGATATCGCTCCATGCAGCGTTGCCTTGCAGCATGGATTCTCGCGCATCGAGAAACGACTGTTCCGCGCGGCGCATGCGGCGCAAGGTGCGCATGGGCTGGCCGGCCCAGGCCTTGATGCGGCGCTCGATATTGCGCGCGCCGCTGGCCAGGCCCGTCGATGCCGCCTGCACGCCCAGGCGGCGTACCCAGTCTTGGATGGCGCCGGCAGGATGGTCGCCGTTCTTGCGCGCCAGTTGCCAGCGCGGCGCGAGAAAATCTTCCACCAGCGCGATGCGCGCCGCGTCATCGGGCGCGGCCAGCACGGCGTCCGACAGCACCAGCCAATCGGCATCGAACAGCGCGTCGAGCGGGCGAAACTGATCCAGCAGGGCATCCATCGATACGCCCGTCAACGCATGCAGGGCGGCCGGATAAAACATCACGATAAACGAATGCACTGGGCCGGGGTTGTAGCTGACCAGCGGATACGAACGGGGACCGCCGAACAGCGCGGGCGGCATGCGCACGTCCGGCAGCGACAGTCCCGGCGCGGCCGCTTCCACGTCGCCGGCGACGGTCCAGATGATGCTGCACATGGGCGCGGCGGGAAAGCGGTTCAGGCGCTGGGCCGGCGGCAACGGTGCGCAGCCCGTGGTGTCGCGCACGAGGAAAGCGCGCACGCAGGACGCCAGCGCGGTGCGCGGCGCGATCAGGCGGCTCAAGGGTGTAGGGGCGGCAGGCATGGCGACGATTGTACCGGCAATTTCTGGCCGCGCACGATGTCGTATTCATTCAATACAAGCGGGCCGCAATCGCGTAGAGTGTGGCCATTATTGCAAGCAATCCGCGTACTTTCACCGTATCGACAGGAGATGTTCATGCCGCCACTCGACCACGCCGCCGCGCCCGCCACCACCGCGCCGCTGCGCCAGATCCGCCACTTGCCGGGGCCATTCGCCCTGCCCATCGTCGGCAACAGCCTGCAAATCAAGCTCACGCGCATCCACCGCGACGTGGAACAGTGGGTACGGCGCTACGGCCCCTACATGCGCGCCTGGTTCGGCCGCACCCTGGTGCTGGTGGTGGCCGACAGCGAGGCCGTCGGCGCCGTGCTGCGCGACCGGCCCGACGGTTTTCGCCGGCCCTTGAGCAGCTCCATCGTCTCCGACGAAATGGGCGGCGTGCCCGGCCTGTTCCTGGCCGAGGGCACGGAGTGGCGCAACCAGCGCCGCATGGTCATGGCCGGCATGGCGCCCGGCGCCATCAAGGCGTATTTTCCGGCGCTGGTGACGGTGGCGCAGCGCCTGCAACGGCGCTGGCATCTGGCCGCCACGCAAGGCCAGGTGATCGACCTGGACGGCGACCTGAAACGCTACACGGTCGACATCATCGCCGGCCTGGCCTTCGGCACGGAAGTCAACACGCTCGAATCGGGCGAAGACGTGATCCAGCGCCACATGGACGACATCCTGCCCGCCGTGGCGCGGCGCAGCCTGTCCATGTTTCCGTACTGGCGCTATGTCAAGCTGCCCGTCGACCGCCGGCTGGACCGCGACGTGGCGGCCCTGTCCGCCGCCGTGGCCGACCTGGTGCAGCAGGCGCGCACGCGCATGGCGCACGACCCGGCGCGCCGCGAGCGTCCGCCCAACCTGCTCGAAGCGATGATCGCCGCCGCCGACCTGGAGGGCAGCGGCGTGACGGACCGCAACGTGGCCGGCAACGTGCTGACCATGCTGCTGGCGGGCGAGGATACGACGGCCAATACCGTGTCCTGGATGATCTATCTGCTGCAACGCCATCCGCACACCCTGGCCCGGGCGCGCGAGGAAGTGCGGCGCCTGGCGCCCGACGTGGCCGGTTTCACGATCGAGCAGATGGATAGCCTCGACTACCTGGGCGCCTGCGCCAGCGAAGCCATGCGTTTGAAACCGGTGGCGCCCTTCCTGCCCGTCGAGGCGCTGCGCGATACGGTCATCGGCGATATCGCCGTGCCGGCCGGCACCCTCGTATGGTGCGTGATGCGCAACGACACGGTGTCCGATGCGCACTTTCCCGACGCCCAGGCCTTTCAGCCCGAGCGCTGGCTGGAAGGCGGCGAAGCGAACAACAAGCGCGCTGCGATGCCCTTTGGCGCCGGCTTGCGCACGTGCCCGGGCCGCTACCTGGCCTTGTTGGAAATCAAGATCGCCATGGCCATGCTGCTGGGCAGCTTCGACATCGCCGGCGTCGCCACGCCCGATGGCGGCGAGGCGCAGGAACTGATGGGTTTTGTCATGTCGCCCATCGGCCTGACGATGCGCCTGGCGCGGCCGCAGTGATACCATGGGGAATATCTCATTCACTTGACTTCCCCATGACCATCCGCCTGGAATCGCCGCAGCAAGCCGACGTGCAAACCCTGATCGCCGAGCTTGATGCCTATCAACAGACCCTGTATCCGGCCGAGTGCGTGTATTCGCTGGACCTGGCGTCCGTGCCGTCCGATACCCTGCTGTTTGCCGTCGCCCGCGATGCGGCAGGCGCGGCGCGGGCCTGCGGCGCCATCGTCGTCACGCCCGATTTCGGCGAAGTCAAGCGCATGTACGTGCACCCGGACAGCCGCGGCCTGGGCCTGGCCAAGCGCCTGCTGGCCCTGCTGGAAGAACAGGCGCTGGCGCGCGGCTGCCGCTTGCTGACGTTAGAGACGGGCATCCACCAGCCCGAAGCCATCGCCCTGTACGCGCGCCATGGCTACCAGCGGCGCGGACCGTACGGCGACTATCCCGACGATCCGTTCAGTGTCTTCATGGAAAAACCGCTGCAGGTGGCGGCATGAACGCGCCAGCCGACAGCCTGCTCGACATGCGTACTCGCCTGCGCGCCTTTGCCGCTGAACGCGACTGGGACCAGTTCCACACGCCGAAAAACCTGGCCATGGCCCTGTCCGTGGAAGTGGCGGAACTGGTCGAGCACTACCAGTGGCTGCCCACGGGCGCGGATGCCGAACTGGACGAAGCCAAGCGCACGGGCATCCGCCATGAACTGGCCGACGTGCTGATGTATCTGGTGCGCCTGGCCGACAAGAGCGGCGTCGACCTGCACGCGGCCGTGCTGGAAAAGATGGAACTGAACGCGCAGAAATACCCGGCGCAGCAGGTGCGCGGCGATGCGCGCAAATACAGCGAGTACTGAGCGAATACTGAGACAGCCACCCGTGCGTGGCTGATGCGCAAAAAAGCGTAGCATCAAGCCATGCGTACCTATCACCCTCTCCTGCTGGCGTTGCTGCTCCATGGCCCTGCGACCCTGGCGCAAACCGCGCCCGTGCCGCAAGTCAAAGTGGACGCCACGCGCGACCCCGTCGATAAATCCTACCGCAAGATGCTGCAGGGCGTGGACCGCTTCGAGCGCGACCATGCGCTGGCGCCGCAGGCGGTGCTGCGCTTTCGCTTGCTGCCGCGCCAGCCCGGCGTGGACATGACGGGCGTGCGGCTGCGCATCGCCGGCGACACCGTCAGCATCCCCCTGCCATTGGCCGAGGACAACAGCTTTGCCCCCGTGCGCAATGCGCAAGCGGCGCGCGAAGACGCCGTGCTGATCGCCAACCGCAAGGCCACCACCATGAGCTGGCGCGCGCAAGTGATCACGCCCGGCTTGCCGCCCGGCACGCGGCGCCTGGGCGACTTGCGCCTGGAATGCCGCGCCGGCATGGATTCCGGCCTGATCTCGAACGACCCGCAAATCATCGCCTGGCTGTCCAGCATGCTCTACAGCACCGACAAGGTCTGTTCCGAACCGGACGGCAATTATCTGTTCTTCACGGACCGCCCCCTGTTCGGCGTGACTCTCGTGCATGGCGAGCGCAGGGTTTCGCTACCGCTCAAGATGCTGTATGCGGGCGGCGAGCAGACCCCTGCCTCGCTGCCGTATTGTGATTGCCAGGTCTTGCTCGACCGCACGTATTACGCGCCCCTGTGGGATAGCAGCTGGCCCGACGATACCCTGCTGGAATTTAACTATATGGACGAGGTGGCGCCATGAAGTGGCTCGCTGTCTTCGCGCTGGCGCTGCTGGCCGCCTGCTCCGGCACGCGCGCCTTGCAGGCAAGCAAGAACGTGCCTTACGCAACCCTGGAGCAGACGGTGCAGGTCGGCAGCAGCACGCGCGAACAGGTACGCGCCGCGCTGGGAGAGAGCACGTCCATCCGCTTCGACAGCGGCAATGAAGTGTGGATGTACACCTACCCGGCCGCCTCGGGCGCGCAGGGGGAATATGTCATCTTGTTTGGCGGGGATGGGGTGGTGAAGAAGGTGCGCAGCGGAGAGGTGTACCGGGTACCGAAGTAAATCCCGCCAACGGTGCGCTGGCGGGATAATTGTCTTAGCGTGCCTTCAGCAAGGCCCGTGACGCCACGCCCGCCCCCACGCTGCGGCCCACGCCGGCCGTCTTGCGCTTGGGCGAGGCCTTCAGTTTGAAGATGCCGATCGACTGGGCCACGCTGTCGGTGCGCTGCGCCAGGCTGGTGGCGGCGGCAGCCGCCTGCTCCACCAGCGCCGCATTCTGCTGCGTGATGCCATCCATGTGGATGACGGCCTGGTTGACTTGCCCGATGCCCTGATTCTGTTCGCGCGTGGTCGAGGAAATCTCGTCCATCACTTCCGTCACGCGGGCTACCGAGGCGATCACTTCCGTCATGGTGGCGCCCGCATTGCTGGTCAGCACGCTGCCCGCATTCACGGTGGCGATCGAATGGTCGATCAGGTTTTTCACCTCTTTCGCGGCCGTCGCCGAGCGCTGCGCCAGGCTGCGCACTTCGCCCGCCACGACGGCAAAACCACGGCCGTGTTCGCCCGCGCGCGCCGCTTCCACGGCCGCGTTCAAGGCGAGGATATTCGTCTGGAAGGCGATGCCATCGATGAGGCCGATGATGTCGAGAATCTTGCGCGACGAGGTGCTGATCTCGTCCATCGTGGTGACCACTTCGCTGACGATGGTGCCGCCCTTGGCCGCGACGGTGGACGCCTGCGCCGCCAGCTTATTGGCCGTGTCCACGTGGTCGGCGCTGTTTTGCACGGTCGACGTCAGCTCTTCCATGCTGGCCGCCGTCTGTTCGAGGCTGGAGGCCTGCGATTCCGTGCGGCTGGACAAGTCCATATTCCCCGTGGCGATTTCCGCCGTGGTGATGCGGATATCCTCGAAGTTGGCGCGCACGTCGCCAATGATGCTGTGCAGGTTGATGTTGGTCTGGCGCAAGGCCGCCATCAATTGGCCCATGTCATCGTCGCGCACCTTGTCGATGACGCCCGTCAAGTCGCCGCCAGCCATCTTGCGCGCCACCGTGATGGCCTCGCCCAGCGGTGCGACGAGGGAATTGTGCAGGTGGGCCCAGAAATACAGCATCAGCGCCACGGCGGCGGCGGCAGCGCCGCTGAGCCAGCTGCGCGTGGCCGTGCTCGTGTCGCCGTCGATATTCCACACGGCGCAGCCGAGGATGGCCAGCACGACGCCAAAGACGATGCAATGCAGGGCCAGGTCTTGCGACAGGGTCAGCTTGCGCCACTCGGCCAGCTTGGCGGCCCAGCCCTGGCGCACGACGCGGCCATTGCGGATCGCCAGCTTGGCGCTATTGCCGTCTTTAAAACTTTTATACAGGGCTGCCGCTTCGTTGATCTGCTCGCGCGTAGGCTTGGTGCGCACGGACATATAGCCGATCGGGCGGCCGTTTTCGATGACGGGCGTGATATTGGCGAAGACCCAATAAAAATCGCCATTCTTGCAGCGGTTCTTGACCATGCCGGTCCATGGCATGCCGGTCTTGATGGTATCCCACAGGTCGGCAAACGCTTCGGCCGGCATATCGGGATGACGCAGGATATTCTGTGGCGCACCCAGCAGTTCCATTTCTGAAAAACCGCTGACTTCAATGAAATACTGATTGGCGTAATTGATATTTCCTTGTAAATCCGTCGTGGAAACAATCGTCATGCCTTCATTTAATACGTATTCATTTTGCGTGATAGGCGTATTGACCCGCATCTTCGCTCCTCTATTTTTTTCAACTAGCATAACAAAAACATAAAAACAATATACCACATCAAGCACCCATGATATATCGCCCGGGCGACAGTGATACTGGTCAAATAATTTAATAAAAGCCAATTCATTTATGTTTTATAATTTACTTTGATTCAACTTGATTGATTTTATTGAATGTAAAATTCAAATTGCGCGCAGATACAATAATTAATAAAAAATTATGCATTGACGCAGCAGCCAATAAATACGGCGTATGCGCCGATAAAAAGACGCAGATGAACTGGCGCAATGGCCGGCACGTGGCGACGCCTGCCGCCAACAATAACGCGGCAACAATATTCATTTCTTGAGGGAAAATAAAAACTGGCGCGAATGCGCCAGTGGGGGATGTGTCTCCAATCCGCGACACAGGCGCCGGGGAGGCGCCCGTGCAGGGATTGCTTACTTAAATGTTTTGCGCGGCGACTTCGGACGCGGTGGCGCAGGCTTGCGCTCCGTCGTGCCGTCATCAAGGCTGATGCGCAGTTTCTGGCCCGAGACCACGACCGATTTCAGGTGGTCGAGGATTTCCGGCGGCATGCCTTCCGGCAGGTCCAGCACGCTGTAGTTGTCAAAGATATCGATGCGGCCGATATGCTTGGCTTCCAGGTTCGCTTCGTTGGCGATAGCGCCGACGATGTTACTTGGCGTCACGGCGTGCTCGCGGCCCACTTCGATGCGGTAAGCCGTCACGCCTGGGCGTGGACGTTCCTTCTTCGGCGCGCGCGGCGCAGGGGCTGCGTCGCCCGCATCCGCTGGCGCATCCTTGAACGCTGGCGCGGACTTGGCGGCGAACGGCTTGCGCGGCGCGGCTGGCGGCGCCAGGTCCGGCGCGTCGCCGTCGCGGCTGATGCGCAGCTGCTGGCCCGCGACCCACACGGTTTTCAGCTGGTCCAGCAATTCTTTCGGCATGCTGTCCGGCAAGTCCAGGACGCTGTAGTCGTCATAGATTTCGATGCGGCCGATGTTTTTCGAATCGATGCCCGCTTCGTTGGCGATGGCGCCGACGATATTGCCTGGTTTCACGCCATGCTGATGACCGACTTCGATGCGGAAGGTCTGCATGCCGGCATCGGCTGGACGTTGGATGCGTTCTTTTTTCGGGAAGGCCGGGCGCTCGCCACGGTCGCTGCGCTCGTTACGGTCGAAGCGGTCGCCCCGTTCCGGACGGTCGTTGCGCTCGAAGCGGTCTTGACGCACAGGACGGTCGTCTTGCCACGTGGCTTGCTCGCGCGCCTTGTTCTTGTCCAGCAGCAGCGGCGTATTGCCACGCGCCATCTTCGCCAGGGCGGCGGCGATTTCGATGGCGGGAATGTTTTGTTCGCGTTCGAAATCTTCGATCAGCGACTGGAACTGTTCCAGTTCGCCCAAGGCGAGGGTTTCGCTGATCTGTTCCTTGAACTTGGCGATACGTACGTCGTTGACGGCCTGGATCGTCGGCAGTTCCAGCATGCCGATCGGCTGGCGGGTCGAACGTTCGATGGCTTTCAATAAGTTCTTTTCACGCGGGGTGATGAACAGGATCGCTTCGCCGCTGCGGCCGGCGCGGCCCGTGCGGCCGATGCGGTGGGTATAGCTTTCCGGATCGTGCGGCACGTCGTAGTTGACGACGTGGCTGATGCGCTCGACGTCCAGGCCGCGGGCGGCCACGTCGGTTGCCACGAGGATGTCGATCTTGCCGTCTTTCAACTGCTGGATCGTGCGCTCGCGCTGGGCTTGCTGGATGTCGCCATTGATGGCGGCAGCCGAGAAGCCACGGGCTTGCAGCTTGCCGGCCAGCTCTTCCGTGCCCAGCTTGGTGCGGGCGAAGATGATCATGCCGTCAAACGCTTCCGCTTCCAGGATGCGGGTCAGCGCGTCGAGCTTGTGCATGCCCGACACCAGCCAGTAGCGCTGGCGGATGTTGTCGGCCGTGCCCGTCTTGGCGGCAACCGTCACTTCGGCCGGGTTCACCAGGTAGGTCGTGGCGATGCGCTTGATGACGGAAGGCATGGTCGCCGAGAACAGGGCCGTTTGATGGCCTTCCGGGGTTTCTTTCAAGATACGTTCGACGTCGTCGATAAAGCCCATGCGCAGCATTTCATCGGCTTCGTCAAGCACCAGGGTTTTCAGCTTGGACAGGTCGAGCGAACCCTTGTCCAGGTGATCGATCACGCGGCCTGGGGTGCCGACGATGACGTGCACGCCGCGGCGCAGGGCCGACAGCTGCGGGCCGTAGCTTTGGCCGCCGTAGATCGGCAGCACGTGGAAGCCGGGGATGTGGGCGGCGTACACCTGGAACGCTTCGGCGACCTGGATGGCCAGTTCGCGCGTCGGTGCCAGGACCAGGGCTTGGGGTGAGCTTTGTTTCAGATCGATGCGCGACAGGATCGGCAAGGCGAAGGCGGCGGTTTTACCCGTGCCCGTTTGCGCCTGGCCCAGCACGTCGCGGTTCGCGAGCAATAATGGAATCGTGGCCGCCTGGATAGGCGACGGTGTTTCGTAACCGACATCCTTGAGCGCGCGAATCAGCGGCTCGCTCAGGTTAAGGTCGGAAAATAAGGAAATTGGTGTATCAGACATGAAATCACTCACAAGTTCGCTCGAATCGCCCAATGCGAAAGAGTGTATCCGCTAGTTTACTCTTTACTGGACCTTACCGGGTGGAACGGGGCGGCAGAACGCCATTTTTTGCAGTCTAAAACGCAGAAAAATCGGCGATCCGCACGCAATTGGTGCAAAAACCAAGCAATATTATTTGTTTTGCAATAGATTCGGCTACTTTACAGATGCGCTTCGATATTGCTGGCCGCATCGACCGAGTGGCGCAAAAATTCCAGCAAGTCCTCGTTCAGTCTGTCCTTGTGTGTCGTCGCCAGGCCGTGCGGCGCGCCCGCGTACACGAGCAGCTTGCTGCCGATGATGAGCTCGGCAGTGCGCCGCGCCGAGGCGGCAATCGGCACGATCTGGTCGTCGTCGCCATGGATCACCAGGGTCGGCACGTCGAACTTGGCCAGGTCCGCCGTAAAATCCGTCTCGGAAAATTGCTTGATGCACAGGTAGGATGCCGGCATGCCCGCCTGCATGCCTTGCCGCCAGAAACTGTCGCGCACGCCCTGCGAGGGCTTCGCATCGGGCCGGTTGTAGCCATAGAAGGCCTCGCTCAAATCCTGGAAAAACTGGCTGCGGTCGGCCTGCACGCCGGCGCGGATGGCGTCAAATGTGGATAGCGGCAAGCCCAGCGGGTTTTCCGTGGTTTGCAGCATCAGCGGCGGCACGGCGCCCACCAGCACGGCGCCGGCCAGGCGTTCCGTGCCGTGGCGGCCGATATAGCGCGCCACTTCGCCGCCGCCCGTCGAGTGGCCGACAAGCGTCGCGCCCGTCAAGTCCAGTGCGGCGATCAGGGCGGCCAGGTCGTCGGCATAGGTATCCATGTCGTTGCCGTCGAACGGCTGGCTGGAGCGGCCATGGCCGCGCCGGTCGTGCGCGATGACGCGGTAGCCGCGCGAGGCCAGATAAAACATCTGGTCTTCCCAGGCGTCGGACGACAATGGCCAGCCGTGGCTGAAGACGACGGGCGGGCCGCTGCCCCAGTCCTTGTAGTGGATCAATGTGCCGTCGGCGGTACGCAGGGTATTACTCGATTGCAAGTTCGTGGCAGTCATGGAACGCTCCTTGTCGGTGGACCAGCAGCCATTGTGGCCGCAATCGGCTTGCACGCGCCGCGCGCTACGCCAGGGCATTGCGGTAGAGTAAGATTGTCGCTGCTTTGCTTTCCCGTATTCACTTTTGGAGTTGTCATGCGCTTTCCCATCGCCCTCGCCGCCAGCCTGTTCAGCACGGCCGCCCTCGCCCAACCGCTTGTTGCCGAAGCGCCCCTGCGCGCCCACCTGTCCTTCCTGGCCGACGACTTACTGGAAGGACGCGGCACGGGCCAGCGCGGCGGCGACCTGGCCGTGCGCTACCTGGAAACGCAGGCGGCCGTGGCCGGCCTGCAACCGTTGAAGGATGGCAGCTATCGTCAGGCGCTGACCATCGTCGGCAGCAAGGCCTTGCCATCGAGCAAAGTCACGTTCAGCGCGGGCGGCAAGACCTTGTCGCCCGCCTTCGGCAAGGACATCGTCTTTGGCGCGGCGAATGGCCAGCAGACAGTGGCGTTCGATGCGCCCGTCGTGTTCGCCGGCTATGGCATCCGCGCGCCAGAAGAAAACTGGGACGATTTCAAGGGCGTTGATTTAAAAGGAAAACTCGTCATCATGATGGTCAACGACCCGCAGCCCACAAGCACCGAGCCGAACCGCTTTGCCGGCAAGTCGCTGACCTATTACGGCCGCTGGGTCTACAAGTACGAGGAAGCGCTGCGCCAGGGTGCCGCCGGCGTGCTGCTGATACACACGACCGCATCGGCTTCGTATCCGTGGTCGGTGCCGGCCAACGGTTTCGGCCATGAACGCTTCAACCTGGCCGGCGCGGGCA
This sequence comes from Janthinobacterium sp. Ant5-2-1, assembly GCF_001445815.1. Classification (NCBI taxonomy): domain Bacteria; kingdom Pseudomonadati; phylum Pseudomonadota; class Betaproteobacteria; order Burkholderiales; family Oxalobacteraceae; genus Janthinobacterium; species Janthinobacterium sp. Ant5-2-1. The sequence goes on from NZ_LNCE01000021.1 coordinate 70,743, forward strand.
ATGCGATGGAAGGCTGGCTGCAGGAAGACATGGCGCGCGCGCTGTTCCAGGCGAGCGGACAGGACCTGGACGCCTTGCGCGCGCAGGCGGAAACGCGCGAGTTCCGCCCCGTCGCCTTGAACGCCACGGTCAAGGTGGCGCTGGATAGCCAGGTGCGCAGCATCGAGCAATTCAACGTGGCCGGCATCGTGCCGGGCACGGACCCGAAACTCAAGGACGAGGCCGTGATCTACTCGGCGCACTGGGATCACCTGGGCAAGGATGAAGAAGGCAGCGTCCAAGGTGTCAAACAGGGCCAGAGCGACCACATCTACAACGGCGCCATCGACAACGCCTCGGGCGCGGCTGCCCTGCTGGCCATGGCGCAAGTGGCAGTAAAACAGCCGGCGCGCCGCACGCAGATCTTCCTGTGGCCGGCCGGCGAAGAAACGGGCATGCTGGGTAGCACGGCCTACACGCGCGCGCCATTATGGCCGTTGGCCAAGACGGCCGCCGACCTGAACCTCGACAGCATGAATTTTGTTGGCAAGACGCACGACATCGGCGTGGCTGGCGCCGAGCGCAGCAGCCTGTATGCGAGCGCCGCCAAGGTGGCCAAGCGCATGGGCCTGCGCCTGGCGCCCACCATTCCCGACCTGTCCGGCGCGTTTTACCGGGCCGACCATTTTGCGTTTGCCAAGGCCGGCGTGCCCGCCTTCAACGTGGGCTCGGCCGTGTTTTCCGGCGATGGCTCGTTCGACTTCGTCCAGGAGCCGAAAGCATCGGGCGAGCGCCTGGTGGCGTTCAAGAAGGACTACCATCAGGTTACCGATGAGTACAACCCTTCGTGGGATCTGTCCGGCATGGTGCAGCAGGCGCAATTTACATTGAACCTGGGCTATGAAGTAGCCAACGACAGGAATTTGCCGGTATGGAACAAAGGCGAAGCGTTTGGGAAGGTGAAACGGTAACGTCAAGCGTAGGTCGGATTAGTGGGGCATCGCCCCGCGTAATCCGACAACATTGTTGGCACCGGTGGGAATGCCGGATTGCGCAGCTTCAGATTGCCATGATGCGTTTCAGGTCGACAAACGCCGTCTCATACAGATGCTGGAACGCGCCGACCATGACCTCTTCCACGCCTTCGGCCGCATCGAACTCGCTCGACCATTGCGCCACGCACTCGTTCGCGCCCGGCTCGCCCGTGACACGCAGGGTGGAACGGTAGTTCTTGACGGGGATCGGGCCCGAGACGATGGTGTAGCTGTAGCTCTTGTCCGCTTCGCTGTAGCTTTGCAGGCGTTCGGCGATGATGGCGCCATCCGTGGTTTTCAGGCGGCGCACGCGGCCGCCGTGCTCGGACAGGCTGGTCTTGATCGAGCTCGACCATTCAGCCAGCGACTGGAAGCCGCCGATAAAATCCCACACGCGTTCGGCGCTTGCCGCCAATGTTACAGAAACAATTACTTGGGCCATCTTTAATTCGGTTCCTCATCCAGGTTTGCCGGGCGCCGTGCCCGGCCGGCCGGAGTTGCCCGGCACAGCCGCTATTTTAACGCCCATGCAGCGTTGCTGCCGGGCGGAAAATAACGGCTGGCCAGCCCGGCGAGGCAGTCTTACAGATTTTCCGCCAAGAAAATCAAGGAATTGCCATGCGCCTGGGCGGCGGCGCGCTGCTGATAGCTGTCGCGGTGGGTGCAATTGAAACCGTGCTCGGCGCCCGGGTAGATATGGATTTCCACGTCTTGACGGTCTTCGAAGCGCTCGGCGATCTTTTGCACGGCTTCCGGCGGAATGTGGCTGTCCTGACCGCCAAAATGCATGAGCAGCGGCACCTTGATCCGGTCGGCCAGGTCCAGCTTGTTCTGGATGCCGCCGCCGTAATAGGCGATGGCTGCATCAACCAGGCCGGCCGCGGCTGCCTGGTACGACAACCGGCCGCCGAAGCAATAGCCGACCGAAGCGAGCTTGCCCGTCACTTCCGGACGCGCGCGCAGGGCGGCGACGGTGGCGGCGATATCGGCGTCGGCCTGCGGATTGTCGGTCGCCTGCATCAGCTCGACGGCGCGCTTCCAGCCCGCTTCGTCATAGCCCAGTTCGATGTGCGCGCCGGCGCGCCAGAACAGGTCGGGCACCAGCACCACGTAGCCATCGGCCGCGTACTGGTCGGCCACGGCGCGGATGTGCTCGTTGACGCCGAAAATTTCCTGCAACAGGATGATGGCGGGGCCCTTGCCCACGTGCGGCACGGCCAGGTAAGCCTGGAAACTGCCGTCCGGGCCGGCGATATCGATCCACTGCGAAGTTGTGCTCATAGAAACTCCAGTCTGAGGTTGGGGGAATGCCACAGCCACGCATGTTACTGGTTTTTCGCGCTGCCTGCCCCCGCCCTTGGTCCAGGCTAATACATCTCGCGCAGGTAAATCACGGGGCCCGACTTGAAGACGCCAAAGACGACGGTGCCGGTCGTACTGGGCAAGTACGACAGGCCCGGCACGGAAACGTCCACGCTGCCGGACTTGCCGACGCCGGGCGCCGCCAGGGTCAGCCGCCTATTCGGCGGCAAGATGCCATGGTTGACGGTATAAGTGCCGTCGGCCAGCTTGAAATCCGTGCACACCAGTGTTTTCTTGCAATTGGCAAACACTACCTGGGTGTTGCTGAACGCGCTGATGCTGTCCAGCAGACTCGTCACCCAGGTCTTGCCATCCCAATACTGCCCCTGCACCGCCAGGCGCACGGGATAGCGCTCGGAACCATAGTCATGCGGCACCATCAGGCGGCCTGTGAGCACGGTCAACTGCGCGTCAATGCCATCAGGCGACGCCGAGCTCACATTGCCGGCAGCCGGATAGCCATACGTCGCGCGCAGCAGTACATTCGTCGGCGATGCCAGCGCTTTCAGCTCTTTGGGCACGGCATAGGCGGCGGGAAAGCTGTAGGCGATGGTGCGCGTTGCAACGCCCTCCTTGAACCTGGTGACAGGTATGCCCGTCACGGCGGCAGGCACTGTTTCCCCATCCGTCAGCGTACTGCCGGACGGATCCGTTGGTGGATAGCTGTTCTTTACCGTGGCCGCGTCATAGGGAACCAGCGACAGTTGCGTTTTGTTGATGTCGCCATTCCTGGCGTCGAAGTTCTTCGTCTCCTTGGCAGCAGCGTTCCGGGCGCGGATGGTCAGGTCAAAAGGCTGGCGCGAATACACGGCACGGTTGCCGGCGCAGGCAAGCGGCGTGCTGCACGGGAAAGGGAGCTCCGTCTTCGCCCCCCCCGGGAGATCCACTTGCTTGATAACCAGTTCCGTCACGAAGTGATGCGGGTAAAAGAGCACGGCATCGCTGGCGCCCGACGACGTCAAGGTACTGTCCAGGTAACCTTTTTGCAGCGCGGCCGTGAAATTGATCTTGCCCACTTCAGGCCAGACCAGCGGCGGCGCCTCGATGGCGCCCCCTTTTTTCACGAAGTCGAGATCGCCGCCGACTTCCGGGTTGATTACGCCTGTGTAGACCGGCGCCAGCAGGCTACGATCGAGCACGACTTTTTGCACAGCGATATTGCTTTCGTTGCCAAAGTTCTTCGTCACGGCACCAGCCGCATTGACGGCCGATAACGTGATGGTCGCACCGGGCGTCAAGGGTGCAGCAGGCAGGCCCGCGCGCTGCGTCGGCGCCAGCTTTGTAAACAGGAATTGCTTCGGCGCCACGATGACCGTGCCGCTGCCGCTCATGTCCAAACCTTTGTCGCTGCCGCTGTCCGGCTTGTAGGAGGCTGTCAGGAGCAGCGCTCCCGCATCCGCATACAGCATGTTCGGCCTGGCCACGCCATCGGCGCCGAAAGTCACAATCACTTTGCTACTCAGCGCAGCACAACTGCTCTGGTCGCTGCCAGCCAGGGCAACATAACTATTTTTGCCGCTGTCAAAAATGCGCGCAGGCAATGTCCCCTTATCCGGGTTGCTGTACGCACAAGTCAAGTTCAACTCCTTGTTCTGGCCGGCGAACATGGGCACGCAAACGTCCTTGTTGCCGGACGAAGTCTGCAAGGCGCTGATTTCCAGTACGGCCGCGTCTTCAGCGTAGCGCGGAATGCCGCTCACCTGGAAGCCGCTGGCAAGGAAGCTGATCTGGCAATTGCTCGTGCTGCCGCCGCTCTTGCACACCAGCGCCCCCGTCGTGGCGGGCGTGCTGACCAGGCCGAGGGTGGCGATGCCCACCGTGGTCTGGCGCACCATGACATTGGCATTGACGCCGCTAGTATCGATCTGCGTCGGCACGCCGCCCGGGCTGACGGTGACGCTGGCGCCACTCTTGTAGAGCGCACTGCAGCTGGCATCGGCGCAGGCAGTCACCTTCACCGTGGGCGTCTGGCAAGTAAGCGCCGTCAGCGAATGCTCGATCTGGAAATGGTGCAATCCGCTCGGCGTACCGGGGCCGCACTTCGGCCCCATCGGTTCATTGAAGGCCCAGCCGCTGTTATTCGTCACGCAGCTGCACGGATTGGACGGCGTATAGGCCTTGCAGGTGATGGTTTGCTGCACCCGGCCCTGCCAGCCCAGAGTGATGTGGTCGACCTTGGCGTTGCCCGTGATATAGGCATTGGACGAGTCGAGCGTCACCTCGCCGGCATCCACGTTGCCCTTGATGCCATTGCCGGAGGCGATCGACAAGGAATTGCTTGCCTCCACGTCGCCCGTGACGAGCAGGCCGGACGCCTTCAGGTCGATCGTCGGCGATTTCAGGTTGCCCGTCACCTGGCTGCCCGAACCGATGGTCAGCGAGGTGGTCGCCGTGATATCGCCCTGGATGCGGGTATTGGCGGCCAGGATATTGACGACGCTACCGCTGATCGGCCCGTTGATGACCGAACCCGAGGCAATGTCCACCTGGCCCTTGGCGCTGATCTTGCCCGTCACCGTCACGTTGTTCGAGCCCATCTTGATGGTCGTGGCGGAAATATTCGCCGTGATCGTCTGTTCCTGCGCGCCCATGAGGAAAGTGCCGCCTTCGGCTGTCAAGCTTCCCCCCGTCACCTTCAGATTGGCCGGTTTGATGTCCTTGATGTCGAGATTTCCCTTGACCGTCAGCGCGGCGTTGCCGCTCATCGTCAAGCCCTGGTTATAGCTCATCGACAAGGAACTGTTCACCGTCACGCCGTTCCCGCTGGCAATGATGATGACGTCCGTGTCGGCCAGGTTGAGCGAAGCGCAAGTGTACAGATTGCCCACGCGGGAACAGTTGTCCACATCGCCGCCATTGAAGTTGAGCGTGACCGCGTGGGCAAGGGATGAGCCCAGCAATAATGTCAGGGCGGCAAAAAAGTGGAGTAAGCGCACGATATTCAGGAATCCGATGGGTGGGGAACCAGCGGGCGCGCCGATTATTTCATGCTAACCTACGCCATCGCTGTTGTTGCATTATGGCAGTATTTATCCCCCTCGCGCATATCGCATGATCAAGCAAAGCCCCAAAGAATTCCCCCTGCGCACCGTCGACATCATCGTCTATCCCGGCTTCAAGGCGCTCGAAGCCATTGGCGCCATGAAAGTGTTTGACTACGCCAACACCCATCTGCGCCTGCGCAAGCTGCCCGGCGGCTACGACGTGCGCATCGCCTCGACGGCCATCGGCCCGGTCGAATCGGACACGCTGATGTCGCTGCACGCCAGCAAGGCGCTCGACGCCAGCCGCCTGCCCGACCTGGCCGTCATCGTCGGCTGCCACCACGTCGAGCAAGTCTTGCAGGACATCCCCGCCCTCGCCGCCTGGGTGGCCGAGGCGGCGCCGCGCATCGATACCTTGGCGGCCCTGTGCACGGGCTGCTTCTTCCTGGCAGAAGCGGGCGTGCTCGACGGCAAGAGCGCGGCCACGCACTGGAGCGCCGTGGACAGCCTGCGCCAGCGCTATCCATTGATACAGGTCAATGCCGATGCGATTTTCGTACGGGAAGGGAAATTCTGGACGTCGGCCGGCGTGACGGCCGGCATCGATTTGGCGCTGGCCCTGGTGGAAGACGATTTCAGCCGCGATATCGCGCTGGAAGTGGCGCGCGACCTGGTCGTGTATTTGAAGCGGCCCGGCGGCCAGTCGCAGTTTTCCGTGCACCTGTCGAGCCAAATGACGACGCATCCGACCATGCGCCAGTTGCAGGGCTGGATCATGGAGCATCTTGCCGAAGAGCTCACCGTGCCGCTGCTGGCGGCCAGGCTGGCCATGAGCGAGCGCAATTTTACGCGCGTGTTCCAGCGCGAAACCGGCACCAGCCCCACGGAATTCATCGACACGGCCCGCTTCGAAGTGGCGCGCCGTTTGCTGGAGGACAATGTGTCTTCCTTAAAACAGGTGGCCGTGCAGGCGGGCTTGCATAGCGAGGACAGGCTGCGCCGCCTGTTTCAAAAGAAGCTCGCCATCACGCCGCGCGACTATCGCGAGCGTTTTTCCAGCACGGCGCGCTAGGCGCAGGGGAAATCAGCGCGACTTGTTGGTGCGCACGTGGCGCGTGGCCAGCTGCTGGCGGTGCCAGGCCAGCGGCGTAAACATCAGCGCGCACAGCAGATAGGTGGCCAGCAGCGCCAGCCAGATGGCGGGCGTGGCAAGGATGGCGGCATTGCTCCACCACAAGGCCAGCAGGGAAGACAGAGCCGCGCCGAGGAAGACGGGCAGCATGCGGCGCAAAGTCGCAAGATAGGCAGTGGCAAACATGAACGGCTCCCAAAGCAAGGCGGTGATGTCTTCACACTAGCAGGGGCAGGCAGCGAAGTACAGCGTGCCGCCCTGCCCCGTCCGTCAAGTGTTGCGCAATGAGTACAGTCCGATAGGATTAATACAACAGGATTAATCCACTACGATTAATACAAGACCACGGAACGGATCGATTCGCCGCTCTTCATCAGGTCGAAGCCTTCATTGATGCGTTCGAGCGGCAAGCGGTGCGTGATCAGGTCGTCGATGTTGAGCTTGCCTTCCATATACCAGTCGACGATCTTCGGCACGTCCGTACGCCCCCGCGCGCCGCCGAAGGCCGAACCGCGCCATTCGCGCCCCGTCACCAGTTGGAATGGACGGGTGGAAATTTCCTGGCCAGCCGCCGCCACGCCGATGATGAAGGACTTTCCCCAACCCTTGTGCGTGCACTCGAGCGCCTGGCGCATCAGGGTCGTGTTGCCCACGCATTCAAAACTGTAATCGGCGCCGCCGTCCGTCAGTTGCACGATGGCGTCGACGACGTTTTCCACTTCGTTCGGGTTGATGAAATGCGTCATGCCGAACTTGCGCGCGATGGCCTGGCGCGCCGGGTTGATGTCGATACCGATGATCTTGTCGGCGCCGACCATTTTCGCTGCCTGGATCACGTTCAGGCCGATGCCGCCCAGGCCAAACACGGCCACGTTGGCGCCCGCCTCGACCTTGGCCGAGAACAGGACGGCGCCCACGCCCGTCGTCACGCCGCAGCCGATGTAGCACACCTTGTCGAACGGCGCGTCGGAACGGATTTTTGCGAGAGCGATTTCCGGCACGACAATGTAGTTCGAGAACGTGGACGTGCCCATGTAATGGAACAGCGGCTGGCCATTGAGCGAAAAGCGGCTGGTCGCGTCCGGCATCAGGCCGCGGCCTTGCGTGGAACGGATGGCCTGGCACAGGTTGGTCTTTTGCGACAGGCAGAACTTGCACTGGCGGCATTCCGGCGTGTACAGGGGGATGACATGGTCATCCTTTTTCAGGGTCGTCACGCCCGGACCCACGTCGACGACGACGCCGGCGCCTTCATGGCCGAGGATGGCCGGGAAGATGCCTTCCGGATCGGCGCCGGACAGGGTGTAGTAATCGGTATGGCAAATGCCCGTGGCTTTCAGCTCGACCAGCACTTCGCCGGCGCGCGGGCCGGCCAGGTCGACTTCTTCGATGGTCAGCGGGGCGCCCGCCTTCCAGGCAATCGCGGCTTTGGTTTTCATGTGTATCATTCCTGCATCGGTTTCAGATGCGCCATTATCGGGCGCGTGAGGGCGTGACGGGACAGCTGACGCCGCGCTTGTCTGAAAACGCGGCGCATTTGTCCGATGGCGCCGCACGTTTGCGCCAGCGCAAACTTCCCAACACAAAGACGCGCATTCTTGGCACAAGCTCCTCCCTGGAGCAGCCGTTGCGTCGTTCCCGCAGGAGACTGACATGCGCCATCTACTTTCCCGCTTTCCCAGGCCCTGGCTGGCCCTGTTGCTGGCATGCTGCCTGGCCCTGCTGGCCGCCTGTGGCGGCGGCGACGACGACCCTGGGCCCGGCCCCACCACCGGCAGCCTGACGGTCACCATCGGCGGCTTGCCGGCCGGCGTGGCGGGCGCCGTCACGGTTACGGGACCTGCGTCCTACAGCAAGACGCTGACGGCAAGCTCGACCTTGACGGACCTGGCGCCCGGCGCCTACACGCTCAGCGCGGCCAGCGTGGCGCAAGGCACGGGGACGCTGGCACCCACGCCCGTCACGCAGCAGGTGCAAGTCAATGCGGGGGCGACGGCCAGCGCCAGCGTCCTGTATGCGGCGGCCACGCCGCTGGCGCTGGGCTTGCAGGAAGTGGCCAGCGGCTTGAACACGCCCATCTTCCTCACGGCGCCGCCCGGCGACAGCCGCTTGTTCATCATCGAACGGGCCGGCCGCATCCGCGTGGTGCAAAATGGCAATCTGCTGGCCACGCCCTTCCTCGACATCAGCGCCCTGACCACAACCAGCGGCGAACGGGGCTTGCTGTCGATGGCCTTCCATCCGCAGTACGCCAGCAATGGCTATTTCTTCCTGTACTACACCAACCTGGCCGGCGATATCGTCATCGAGCGCCGGCAAGTGTCGGCCGGCAGCGCCAACGTGGCCGATCCCCTGGCCGCGCTGACCATCCTCACGATTCCCCACCCCACGTTCAGCAACCACTATGGCGGCTTGCTCAGCTTTGGCCCGGACGGCTATCTGTATGCGGGCACGGGCGACGGCGGCAGCGGAGGCGACCCGCCCCGCAATGCGCAAAACACGAATGTCCTGCTGGGCAAGCTGCTGCGCCTGGACGTCAACGCCAGCAGTGTCGCCCAGCCGTACGCCATTCCACCCGGTAACCCATTTGCGACGGCAGGCGGACGCCCTGAAATCTGGGCCTACGGCTTGCGCAACCCGTGGCGCTACGCCTTCGATGTGCCGGCACAGCTGCTGTATATCGCCGACGTGGGCCAGGCCAACCTGGAGGAAGTCGATGTGCGCCCCGCAGGCCAGGCGGGCAACAACTATGGCTGGAACATCATGGAAGGCACGCAGTGCTACAACAGCGCCAGTTGCAGCCAGGCGGGACTGGTCTTGCCCGCCATCGAATACGGCCACGATACGGCTGGCGGCTGCTCGATCACGGGTGGCTATGTGTACCGGGGCACGGCCTTGCCTGAACTGGCGGGGCAATACCTGTATTCCGATTATTGCAGCGGCTGGCTGAAGAGTTTCAGCTACAGCAATGGCACGGCATCAGCCGTGAAAGACTGGGGCATCACGAACGTGGGCAATATCCTGTCGTTCGGCCAGGATGCGCAAAACGAGCTGTACATGCTGAGCGGCACGGGCAAGGTGTACAGGATTGTACGCAAATAAGCGTACGCAAGCAGTCATGGCGGCACACGCCTGAGGCAGCGTTTTTCGACGGCGCGCGGGGAACCGGCTAGAATTGGATTTTCCCGCCGCGCCCTGCGCCCCAGCCCAAGAGAACACCATGGCCCGTTTGAAACTTGAATTTCCCGAAGACCAGTATTGCTATTCCTCGCAACTGACGGTACGCACGACGGACATCAATGCCGGCAACCATCTCGGCAACGATTCCATGATTTCCATGATTTCCGAAGCGCGCGCCCGCTTCCTGTTCGAATATGGCGTACGCGACATCGAAGCGGACGGCAACGGCATCATCGTCACCGACCTGGCTACCACCTACCGCGCCGAAGCCCATGCGCGCGACCAGTTGCTGTTCGAAGTGGGTGTCATGGATTTCAATAAATATGGTGGCGACATTACCTTCCGCATCACGCGCCCGCGCGACAATACCCTGATCGCGATGGCCAAGTCCGGCTTTGTCTTCTTCAATTACAAGAGCAGCCAGGTCGTGCCCATGCCGGACGAGTTCGGCAGCAAGTTTCCACAGGTGAACTGGATCGATTGAGGGAGCGATTAAGCGGTCCCATGCCGCCATGCTGTATGCTTGCCAGGAAGACATTAAATCTGGAGCGGCATGCAATCAGCAATCACGGCAAGACTATGCCTGGCCTTGGCCCTGGCGCTGCTGGGCACGTTGCCGCCCGCCCTGGCCGCGCCGCAAACCGTCATCCTGTACGGCGACGATGACTATGCGCCGTACAGCTATGTGGAAAACGGCGCCTTCAAGGGCATGTATATCGACATCCTGCGCCAGGCGGCCGGCGCAATGCCCGGCTACCGGCTGGAACTGCAACCGCGCCCCTGGAAACGGGGGCTCGACGCGCTGGAAAAGGGCCAGGTTTTCGGCCTGTTTCCTCCCGGACAGAAGATGGAACGCTCATACGTACAACCATATTCGGCCATGCTGCACCGCGAATCGGTGGTGCTGTTTTGCCATGACGCCGTCATGCGCACGCCGCGCACGCACTTCCCGACCGACTTTGCCGGCCTGACCATCGGCGTCAACACGGGTTTTCTGCTGTCGGAAAAGCTGATGGCGCCGGCCCGCCAGGGACTGCTGCGCCTGGAGGCGGCCAAGGGCAATGAAGCGAACCTGAAGAAACTGGCCCTGCGGCGCATCGATTGCTACGCCAGCGACCGCGGCGCGGCACGCCACACGGCGCGCCAGCTGCAAGGCGAACTGGCCCGCTACGGTTTTCAATTGCACGAAGTGCTGGAACTGTCGTCCGAAGCCACCTACATCGCCTACAGCGCGCACAATACGCCTTCCTACAAGGCCGATTTCATCGAGAAGATGAATGCCGCCCTGCTCACCATGCGGCAGAACGGCGAGCTGGCGCGCATCGAAGGCGCTTACCTGCGCTGAAAGTGGCGCAGCGGTGCTTATTTGCGCGTGTGGCGCTTGAGCTTGACGCCAAAGGTGTCGGCATACCAGTCGTCGATCATCAGCTTTTCATAGCGCAACTTTTCAGTGCTGAAATAAGGATTGATACGGCTCAGGTACGACATGTCGGACAGGGCCGCATTGCCGCTGCTGATGACCTTGCCATCCTGTTCCAGCACATAGTGCAGGCGCAGGCGCGGCCAGTCGACCCGGCCATTCATGACGCGGATATCCTGGCCCGCACGCAGGGAAGGATTCTCGCGTCCCGCCAGATCTACGTCCGTGACGTCGATTTTCAAGGTCTGCCCGGGTGGCAGCGCCGTACCCAGCTTCTCGAAATGCCGGGTCAGCTCCTTCAGTACGTCTTCCCGCTCATGCGGGTCAAACGGCACGTCCGTGAATTGATCCGGCTTACTGAAATGCACTTCGGTTCCTGCCCAGGCCGCGCTGCTGGCCAACAAGGCCAGTCCGGCGATCAGGGCGCGCGTCGTTTGCTTTTGCATGATGTACCCTTTCAGGAAATGTGAGTGGCATGGTGCCACTTCTTATGCCTGTCCAATATAGCGCGCTCCAGCCCATTCTGACGCGCAATTCATACCTTGTTACTTTTTCGGCTTGCCGTTGGAAAGGCGGAGCGCCGCTTTTTTTTGCGGATTCATTGGCAATATTAATTAAAACAAAGTATTGTCTTGAAAATATAGTTGCCTAAGCGATAAAGTATAGATAGTCTCGGCGGCATGCATTTAAAGTGCTTTTTTAGCACGTGTGTTGCATGATTTTAGTCAATTGTTCTTGCTTATTGTTAATACTTAGCTGTCAGTCTACAATCGACAAAATGCGCCCGAAAAACGCGCAACGCCGATCATGCGCACAGGAATTCCTGGCGCGGGCGTCTCAGCATTGCGTCAGTTATGCCTTTTAGCGGAACTCGCCCTTATGTCATTTTTGTCTTCAGCATCGCCCAAGTTACCTCCCTGGAAAGTCCTGCTCGTCGATGATGAACCCGACATCCACGACATCACCAAACTGACGCTGAGCCGTTTCCGCCTCGAGGGCCGCGCCCTGAGCTTCGTGCACGCGTACAGCGGCGCCGAAGCCAAGCAGGTGCTGGCGCGCGAAGAAGGCATCGCGCTCGTCTTCCTCGACGTGGTCATGGAACGCGAAGACAGCGGCCTGGAAGTGGCGCGCTGGATGCGCGAAGACCTGGGCAACCAGTTTACGCGCATCGTGCTGCGCACGGGACAGCCGGGACAGGCGCCGGAAGAACGCGTGATCGTCAACTACGACATCAACGACTACAAGGAAAAGACGGAACTGGACCGCACCAAGCTGTTCACCACCACTTTTGCCGCCCTGCGCGCCTACCGCGACATCATGAAGGTGGAAGAAGCGCGCCAGGCCCAGCTCCATTACCGCGAAGGCCTGGAAAGAGTCATCGCCGCCTCGGCGCACATCTTCAAGCAGCGCAACCTGCGCGACTTCGCCAGCGGCCTGCTGCAGCAAGTCGTCGCCCTGCTGCGCCTGGAAACGAGCATGCTGCTGCGCCTGCGCGGCGCCAGCGCCATCACGGGCGAACAGGACTATGAAATCCTCGCGCAGATCGGCGACCATGAAGCCGATGGCGGCATTCTCAGCCCGTCCCTGCTGTCGCAACTGGACGACGCGAAGAGCAACAAGATCTCGCGCCTGCACGGCGACACCTATGTCGGCTATTTTCCAAACAGCAGCGGCAAGGCGTCCTTACTGGTATTGAAAGGCGTGGAAGAAATCTCCGACCTCGACGCGCAATTGCTGGAAGTATTCTGCTCGGGCGTGGCGATCGCCTTCGACAACATCCTGCTGACGCAGGAAATCACCGATACCCAGGCCGAGCTGATCCTGCGCCTGGGCGACGTGGTCGAATCGCGCTCGCATGAAGGCGGCAACCACGTGCGCCGCATGGCCGAAGTGTGCCAGTTGCTGGCGCAGGCCTCGGGCATGTCGGAAGAGGAAACCATGGTGCTGCGCCACGCGGCGCCCATGCACGACATCGGCAAGATTTCCACGCCCGACGCCGTCCTGCTCAAACCGGGCAAGCTCGATGCGGCCGAATGGGAAATCATGAAGCAGCATCCGACGGTGGGCATGTCCATCCTCGACGGCTCGCAGCGTCCCCTGTTGAAGGCGGCAGCCGTGATCGCCCACCAGCACCATGAAAAATTCGACGGCAGCGGCTACCCGCAAGGCCTGGTCGGCGAAAGCATCCACAAATACGCGCGCATCGCCGCCGTCGCCGACGTCTTCGACGCCCTCATGCACAAGCGCTGCTACAAGGATGCCTGGCCTCTGGAGCGCGTCGTCAGCTACCTGCGCGAAGTGAGCGGCAGCCACCTCGATCCGCAGTATGTGGAGTTGCTGATTGCGAATCTGGATGAAGCGCTGGCGCTGAATCAGCGTTTCCCGGATTAGGGAACGGCGTAGGTCGGATTAGCGGCGAAGCCGCGTAATCCGACATCACCACCGGCCACGTCAACAATGTTGTCGGATTACGGCCTGCGGCCTAATCCGACCTACGTGGTTCTAATGGGAAGCGTATCTTGTAATGCAACCCCATGCCGGGCGCACTAACCACCTTCACCGTCCCGCCCAGCGGTCCCGTCACCAGGTTGTACAGAATATGCGCACCGAGGCCACTGCCGCCCGAGCCCCGCTTGGTCGTGAAGAAGGGGTCGAACAGCTGGCCCAGGGTGGCGCTGTCCATGCCCATGCCGTCGTCGCTGTAATCGAGTTCCAGCATGTCGCCGGCCGTCCTTGCGGACAGCTTGATCTTGCCCGGTTCGCCTTCGGCAAAGCCATGCACCAGTGAATTGACCACCATGTTCGTGACGATCTGCGAGACGGCGCCCGGATAGCTGCGCAGCTGCACTTCAGGCGCGCAGTCGATCTCCACCTTGACCGGCTTGCCCTTGAGCTTGGGTTGCAGGGACAGCAGAATTTCATCGAGGTATTTGCGCAGATTAAAGCTGCGCAATTCGTCCGACGACTGGTCCACGGCCACCTGCTTGAAGCTGCGCACCAGCGCCGCGGCGCGCTGCGTGTTGGTCGTCATGATGCGCAGGGTCTGGTCGATGATGTCGAAGAATTGCCGCAAGCCGTCTTCATCGAGCTGGCCGCCTTCCAGGTCTTCGCGCGTGAGCTTCAATTCCTGTACCAGGTGGCTGGTGGCCGTCACGCAGATGCCCAGCGGCGTATTGATTTCATGCGCCACGCCCGCCACCAGGCGACCCAGCGAGGCCAGTTTTTCCTGGCGCACCAGTTCCGACTGCGCTTCCTGCAAGGCGCTCAAGGCGCTGTTCAGGGCCGCGTTCTGCTCTTCCAGCGCTTCCTTGGCCTGGCGCATGGCGCTGTCGGCCTGGATGCGGGCCATCGCCACGGCCACGTGGCTGGCCATGAAGGCCAGCACGTCCAGTTCCGCCTGGCCATACACAACGGACTCATCGTAGCTTTGCACGATGATCACGCCATACTTGCGCTCGCCCAGCAGCATGGGCGCGCCCATCCAGCTGGCGATGCCGACATTGCCCAACGGCTCGTCCATCTCGCCGCTGGCCACCAGCGCCGCATAGCTGCTGGCATCCAGCAGGCAAGCCTGGCGCCGCGCCAGCACGTACGAGCTCATGCCGATACCATAGTGAAAGCGTTTTACGGGCGCCTGCGCATCCTTCTCGTCGACAAAATACGGGATCGTGATGTCCTTGTTGTCCGGGTGGTACAGGGCGATGAGGAAATTCTTCGCCGTCACCAGCTCGCTGATGATGGCATGCAGGCGCGCATACAGGGTGGTCGCGTCGGCCGCCTGCGCCGACAGGTTGGCGATTTCATACAGCGCATGCTGCAGGTTTTCCGCGCGGCGCCGCTCGGCCACCTCGTGCGCCAGCAAGGCCGTGCGCTCCTGCACCGCCTTTTCCAGCCTGTCCATGCTTTGCATGCCTTGCAGGGCGCTCGACACGTGCGTGGCGATCAGCGCGAACAGGGCCTGGTCTTCCAGGCTGAAACGGTGCTGGGCGTCATAGCTCTGGATGACGATGGCGCCCAGCACCTGATGCTGCTGATCCAGCAGCGGACAGCCGATCCAGTGCTCGGCCTCCGTGCCGCCGCCCCAGGCGCCGCCGCCGATGGCGCGCATGGCGTCGTCCTCGGCCGTCATCACCAGCTGCTTGCGGTTGACGATGACCCACGCCGTGGGCGACTGCGCGGCGCTGGCCAGGCGCACGCCCTCGTCCGGATCGGGTGCGGCGTCGAATTCATCGACAAAATACGGAAAGCGCACGAGGCCGTCGTCGTGGTCGCTGAGCGCCACGTAAAAGTTCGCCGCATACATGATGCGCCCCAGCGCCGCATGCACCGCCTGCAGGAATTCGCTGATATCGCTGCAGGTGCTCGAGCGCTGCCCGATTTCCAGCAACACGGTTTGAACGGCTTCCAGACGGCTGAGGCGGCTTTCCATGGGTGACTATGTACCTTGTGCAAGTATATGTTCTGAAAATCAATATTATCAGTTCAGCCCAGCCTTGGCACGGCATAAAACGGAGAATCTTGCCTTGAGGCAGAGCAACACACGCCACGCGCGCATTTGCCACGCTGGCAATACGGTGGCAGACTAGGCCCCTTCCTACAGACCAGACCGTCCTCATGACCGCCACGCTACGCGCTTCGCTTCGTCCCTACACCCTCGCCGGCCTGCTGGCCTTTGCCGCGCTGGGCATGCCGCCGCTGTGCGCCGCGCCAGCCAAGGCGCCGGCGGCGGAAACGGCCGATGGCGGACGCTATTTCGGCCCCCTCGTCGACGGCAAGATGCAGGGCCAGGGCCGGCTCGAATACGCGAGCGGCGCATTCTACGAAGGGGGCTTCGCGCGCGGCGTGTTTTCCGGCCAGGGCAAGCTGCGCCAGGCCTCCGGCGTTGAATACACGGGCGCCTTCCGCCAGGGCGCCTTCGATGGCATCGGCCGCTACACTTCGCCCAAGGGAGAAATCTATGCGGGCAGCTTCGTCAAGGGCAGCTTCGAGGGACAAGGCCGCTTCCAGGGCGCCGACGGCGCCACCTTCGAAGGCCATTTCAAGCACTGGCGCCCGCACGGCGCCGGCAAGCTGACCGACACGGACGGCACCGTCTTCGAAGGCGACTTTGTCCAGGGCCAGGTGCAGGGCAAGGCCAAGGTCACCACCAGCGACGGCATCCATTACGAAGGCGAACTGAAAGACTGGAAATTCGAAGGCGACGGCGTGCTGCGCACGGCCGAGGGCGACGAATACCGGGGCGGCTTCAAGAATGGCCAGTTCGACGGCCAGGGCGTGCTGCGCTACGCCGTGGCGCAGGCCGATGGCCGGCGCGAAGACAGCGGCAACTGGACGGAAGGCCAGCTGGACGACCCGGCCCTGGACAAGCTCACGCGCGACAATATCGAGCTGGCCCTGTACAACCAGCGCAGCCTGCTAGACGGCGCCCTGGCCCGCATCGCGCCGCGCGATCCAGCGAAAAAAATCAATCTGTATTTGCTGGGCGTGGCCGGCGATGGCGCGCAGGAAGTGTTTCACCGCGAAACGGCCTTCGTGCAGCGCCAGTTCGACCGCGATTACGGCACCGTGGGCCGCTCATTGATGCTCGTCAACAGCCGCAACACAGTGGCGCAGCAGCCGATGGCCACGCGCACCAGCATCGGCAGCAGCCTCGACGCCCTGGGCGCGAAGATGGACAAGCAGAACGACATCCTGTTCCTGTTTCTCACCAGCCACGGCTCGCCCGAACACGAACTGGCGCTGGCGCAAAACGGCATGGACTTGCACAGCCTGCCCGCGCAGGAGCTGGCGTCCATGCTCAAGCACAGCGGCATCCGCTGGAAGGTCATCGTGATCTCGGCCTGCTATGCGGGCGGATTCATTGCGCCATTAAAAGATGACAACACCCTCATCATCACGGCCGCGCGCAGCGACCGCACCTCGTTCGGCTGCGACGACCAGAACGATTTTACGTATTTCAGCGAAGCGTATTTCAAGGAAGCGCTGCCCAAGAGCGCCGGCTTTGCGGAAGCGTTCGACAAGGCCAAAGTGCTGGTGCAGGCGCGCGAGGCGGCCGATTTCCGCGAAGGCGGCATGGAGACGGAAGAGCATTCCGAGCCGCAGCTGTTTCAGGGCAAGGCCATCGCCGCGCAACTGAAGGCGTGGCGCGCCCAGCCGCGCTAAGCGCGGCACTGCCTTCCGTCTTTCTGTACAATAGTCGTCACCATGCGCCGATTCTTCCTCATTTTGCTGCTGTTCGTGCTTCCGCTCCAGATGTCCTGGGCCGCGGCGAGCGCGTATTGCCTGCACGAGGAAGGCAAGGCGGCGCAGCACCTGGGCCACCACAGCCACCAGCACAAGGCGGATGCGGACAAGCAGCCCGCCGGTGACAAAAAGGTGGCGGACCAGCAGAAAAAAGGCCAGCCGCACAGCGATTGCAACGTCTGCCACGGCATCGGCCATGCATGGCTGCCGGCCGGCTCCAGCCTGCCCGTCGGCGACATGGCGTCCGTGAACGCGGACACCTCCCCCTTCTTTTACGCTTCCCACATCCCGGACGCTCCCAAGCGCCCTGACTGGTCGTCGGCCATCTAGGCCGACGGGACGTTTCAATCACTTTTCGCAGTAAGTCAGGCGCAGGCCTGCACGTCCCGTCGAATTCTTTTTCCGTACCTTGGAGAATTCGATGTACCGATCCATTTTCTTGCTATCCGCTGGCCTGCTGGCCGGCAACCTTGTCCACGCGCAATCCAGCGTGGAACCCGCCGCACCGTTGACCCTGCCCGCCGCGCTGGCCCTGGCCGAGGGCGGCAACGCCACCCTGTCCGCCGCCCGCCACGAACTGGCGGCACAGGGCGGCGCCCTGCAGCAGGCGCGCGCCCTGCCCAATCCGGAACTGCAAACCGTGCTGGAAGACACGCGGCGCGCCACGCGCAGCACCACCGTGCAACTGAACCAGCTTATCGAACTGGGCGGCAAACGGGGGGCGCGCGCCGCCGTCGCCCAGCGCAGCGCGGACTTGGCGCAAGCGGGCCTGTCAATGCAGCAAGCCGACACGCGCGCCGCCGTCACTTCCGCCTTTCTCGACGTGCTGGCGGCGCAGGAAGGCTTGCGCCTGGCCGACAGCGCGCAAGCCCTGGCCGCGCGCGCCAGCGACATCACGGCCCGTAGAGTGACGGCCGGCAAGGCTTCGCCCGTCGAGGAAACGCGCGCCAAGGTCGCCGAAGCGAGCGTGCGGCTGGAGCTGAACCTGGCCCGCAGCACCCTGACCAGCGCCCGCAAGCGCCTGGCCGCCCTGTGGGGCAACGCCACGCCGCGCTTCAGCGTCGCCGAAGGACGCCTGGAAACCTTGCCGGAGCTGCCCCCGGCCAGCGAACTGGCGGCGCGCCTGGAGCAAGCCCCGGCCGTGCGCCAGGCGCAAAGCGCGCTGGCCCAGCGGCAAGCCATGCTGGACGTGGAACAGCGGCGCGCCACGCCCGACGTCACCGTCAGCATCGGCATGAAGCGCTCGGAAGAACTGGGCCGCAATCAGGCCATCATCGGCCTGGCCTTGCCGCTGCCCCTGTTCGACCGCAACGCCGGCAACAAACTCGACGCACTGCGCCGCAGCGACAAGGCCAGCGACGAGCTGGCCGCCGCCCGCATCGCCGTGCAAACGGACGTGGCCGCCGCCACCGAACGCCTGGCCACGGCCCGGCTCGACGTGGAAAGCTTGCGCCGCGACATCTTGCCCGGCGCGCAAAGCGCCTATGACGCGGCCAGCAAGGGCTTCGAGTTCGGCAAGTTCGCCTTCCTCGACGTGCTCGACGCCCAGCGCACCTTGCTGCAAGCTAAAAACCAATACCTGCGCGCGCTGACGGAAGCGCAACACGCCGCCGCCGACATCGAGCGCCTGCTGGGCGCCCCTGCCTCCCTGTAAGGAACACCATCCATGAACATCACACTCAACAAAAAGCAGGCGATCGCCATCGGCACCATCGCGGCCGCCGGCATCGTGCTGGCCATCCTCATCCTCGGCACGGGCAAGTCCAGCGCCCCTTCGGTCCCTGCCGCCAAGGCGGAAGCACATGCGGAAAAGAAAGACGAACACGGCCACGAAGAAGTGGAAGGCAAGCTGGAATTGACGGCGGCGCAAAGCAAGGCCGCCGGCGTCGTCATCGCCACGGCCGCGCCTGGCCGCATCAAGACGACGGTCGCCCTGCCCGGCGAAATCCGTTTCAATGAAGACCGCACGGCCCACGTCGTGCCGCGCCTGGCTGGCGTGGTGGAAGCCGTGCAGGCGGACCTGGGCCAGCTGGTGAAAAAGGGACAAGTGCTGGCCGTCATCGCCAGCACGGAATTGTCGGAACAGCGCAGCGCATTGCTTTCCGCGCAGCGGCGCCTGTCGCTGGCCCGCTCCACGTATGAGCGCGAAGAAAAACTGTGGCGCGAGAAAATTTCGGCCGAACAGGATTATCTGCAAGCGCAGCAGGCGTGGCGCGAAGCGGAAATCGCCGTGCAAAATGCGCAGCAAAAGCTCAGCGCGCTGGGCGCCACGAGTACCAGCAAAGGTCCGCTGAACCGCTATGAGATCCGCGCGCCGTTCGACGGCATGGTGCTGGAAAAACACATCACCCTGGGCGAAGCCGTCAAGGAAGACGCGAACATCTTCGTCATTTCCGACCTGTCGACGGTGTGGGCGGAAATCGCCGTGCCGGCCAAGGACCTGGCCACCGTGCGCATGGGAGGCAAGGCGGAAGTGAAAGCGTCCGCGTTTGACGCCAGCGCGCAAGGCACGATCACCTACGTGGGCGCGCTGCTCGGCGAGCAGACGCGCACGGCCAAGGCACGCATCAGCTTGCAGAACCCCGACATGGCCTGGCGCCCGGGCCTGTTCGTCACGGTGGAAGTGGTGTCCGGCGAAGCGGACGCGCCCGTCACCGTGCACAGCACGGCCATCCAGACGGTGGAAGACAAGCCCGTCGTCTTCGTGCAGGTGAAAGATGGCTACCAGGCCACGCCCGTGGTGCCGGGCCGCAGCGATGGCACATTGACGCACATCAAGCAGGGTCTGGCCGCCGGCACGCCGTATGCGGCGCAAGGCAGTTTTGTCCTGAAGTCCGAGCTGGGCAAGGACTCCGCCGGCCACGAACACTGATCACGTCAAAGCTAAGGAAACCATCATGTTTGAACGTTTGATCCGCTTCGCCATCAACCAGCGCTGGCTGGTGATGCTGGCCGTCGCCGCCATGGCTGGCCTGGGCATCTACAGCTATCAAAAGCTGCCCATCGACGCCGTGCCCGACATCACCAATGTGCAGGTGCAAATCAATACCCAGTCCGCCGGCTATTCGCCGCTGGAAACCGAGCAGCGCGTGACGTTCCCCATCGAGACGGCCATGGCCGGCTTGCCGAACCTGGAACAGACGCGCTCGCTGTCGCGCTATGGCCTGTCGCAAGTGACCGTGATCTTCAAGGATGGCACGGACATCTATTTTGCCCGCCAGATGATCAACGAGCGCTTGCAGGAAGCCAAGGAAAGCCTGCCAGCCGGCATCACGCCGAAGATGGGTCCCGTCTCCACAGGCCTCGGTGAAATCTACCTGTGGACGGTGGAAACGCAGGACGGCGCGAAAAAGCCGGACGGCACGCCGTACACGCCGACGGACTTGCGCGAAATCCAGGACTGGATCATCAAGCCGCAGTTGCGCAATGTCACGGGCGTGACGGAAATCAATGCCATCGGCGGCTACGCCAAGCAATACCAGGTGGCGCCGTATCCGGAAAAACTGGCCGCCTACGGCATCAGCCTGCAAGACGTGGTGACGGCGCTCGAGCGCAACAACAGCAATGTGGGTGCCGGCTACATCGAAAAGCAG
This sequence comes from Janthinobacterium sp. Ant5-2-1, assembly GCF_001445815.1. NCBI lineage: Bacteria > Pseudomonadati > Pseudomonadota > Betaproteobacteria > Burkholderiales > Oxalobacteraceae > Janthinobacterium > Janthinobacterium sp. Ant5-2-1. The sequence continues at coordinate 91,670 of NZ_LNCE01000021.1, forward strand.
GGCGAGCAATTGCTGATACGTGCGCCAGGCCAGGTGGCGTCGAAAAGCGACATCGGCAACATCGTCGTTGCCAACGTGCAGGGCGTGGCGATCCGCATCCGCGACGTGGCCGACGTGGTGCTGGGGCGCGAGCTGCGCACGGGCGCGGCCACGGAAAACGGCCGCGAAGTGGTGCTCGGCACGGTATTCATGCTGATCGGGCAGAACAGCCGCGCCGTCTCGCAAGCCGTCGACAAGAAAATGGTGGAGATCAACCGCAGCCTGCCGAAAGGCGTGCACGCCGTCACCGTGTATGACCGCACGGTCCTCGTCGACAAGGCCATCAATACGGTGAAGAAAAACCTGCTCGAAGGCGCGGTGCTGGTGATCGCCATTTTGTTCCTCTTCCTCGGCAATATCCGCGCGGCCGTCATCACGGCCATGGTGATTCCGCTGGCCATGCTGTTCACGTTTACGGGCATGGTGCAATACCACGTGAGCGCCAACCTGATGAGTTTGGGGGCGCTGGACTTCGGCATCATCATCGATGGCGCCGTGGTGATCGTGGAAAACTGCGTGCGCCGCCTGGCCCATGCCCAGCAAAAGCTGGGACGGCCATTGACCTTGCAGGAACGCTTTCAGGAAGTGTTTGCCGCATCGCAAGAAGCGCGCCGTCCCCTGCTGTACGGCCAGTTGATCATCATGGTCGTATACCTGCCCATCTTTGCGCTGACGGGCGTGGAAGGCCGCATGTTTACGCCGATGGCGCTGACGGTCGTCATCGCCCTGCTGGGCGCCATGCTGCTGTCGATTACTTTCATTCCCGCCGCCGTGGCGCTGTTTATCGGCGACAAGGTGGCGGAAAAGGAAAACGCCATCATGCGCGCGGCCAAGCGCGGGTATGCGCCGCTGCTGGACAAGGTCATGCGCAACACGCCCGTCGTGTTGACGGGTGCGGCCGTGGCCGTCGTGCTGTCGGGCTTGCTGGCCACGCGCATGGGCAGCGAATTCGTGCCCAGCCTGAACGAGGGCGACATCGCCATCCAGGCCTTACGTATTCCCGGCACCAGCTTGACTCAGTCGCTGGCCATGCAGCAGCAGCTGGAAAGCAAGCTCATGGCAAACCACAAGGAAATCGCGCGCGTGTTCGCCCGCACGGGGACGGCCGAGATCGCGTCCGACCCCATGCCGCCGAATATTTCCGATGGCTACATCATGCTCAAGCCCCGCGACCAGTGGCCGGAACCGGGAAAGTCGCGCGAGCGCTTGCTGGCGGAAATCGAAGCGACGGCCACCAGTTTACCGGGCAACAACTACGAGTTTTCGCAGCCGATCCAGCTGCGCTTCAATGAGCTGATTTCCGGCGTGCGCAGCGACGTGGCCGTGAAACTGTTCGGCGACGACATGCTTGTCCTCGACAGCACAGCGGCGAAGATCGCCGGCGTGCTGGGCAAGATCCCGGGAGCCACGGAAGTGAAGGTCGAGCAGACGACGGGTCTGCCCATGCTGACGGTGCAGATCGACCGCGAGCAGACGGCCCGCTACGGTCTCAACATTGCCGACGTGCAGGCGGCGATTGCCACGGCCATCGGCGGGCAAGAGGCCGGTACGCTGTTCCAGGGCGACCGCCGCTTCGACATCGTCGTGCGCCTGCCCGACAGCCTGCGCAGCGACCTGGAGCAGCTGAAACGCCTGCCCATCGCCCTGCCCTTGGGGGCAGCGGCGGAAGGCCGCGCGCGCTTCATTCCGCTCGGTGAAGTGGCCAGCCTGCAAGTGGCGCCGGGGCCGAACCAGATCAGCCGCGAAGACGGCAAGCGCCGCATCGTCATCAGCGCCAACGTGCGCGGGCGCGATATCGGCTCGTTTGTCGCCGACGCCACGCAGCAGCTGCAAGCGCAAGTGGCCATTCCCGCTGGCTACTGGACCAGCTGGGGCGGCCAGTTCGAGCAATTGCAATCGGCCACGAAACGTCTGGAACTGGTGGTGCCCGTGGCGCTGGCGCTCGTCTTCGTGCTGCTGTTCGCCATGTTCGGCAACGTGAAGGATGGCTTGCTGGTGTTCAGCGGCATCCCGTTCGCATTGACGGGCGGCATCGTCGCTCTGTGGCTGCGCGACATCCCCATGTCGATCTCGGCGGCCGTCGGCTTCATCGCCCTGTCCGGCGTGGCCGTGCTGAATGGCCTCGTGATGATCGCCTACATCCGCCAGCTGCGCGAACAGGGCATGCCCTTGCAGGACGCCATCCGGGAAGGAGCGATCACGCGGCTGCGGCCCGTCTTGATGACGGCGCTGGTGGCGTCGCTGGGTTTCGTGCCGATGGCCATTGCCACGGGCACGGGCGCCGAAGTGCAGCGTCCGCTGGCCACCGTGGTGATCGGCGGCATCCTGTCATCGACGGCCTTGACCTTGCTGGTGCTGCCGCTGTTGTACCGGCTCGCGTATCGCAGGAAAGAAGAGGAGGTAGGTCGGATTAGCGTGGCCGAAGGGCACGCGTAATCCGACACATTGTTGGCGCTGGTGGTGGTGTCGGATTACGCGGAGCAAAGCCCCGCTAATCCGACCTGGTCATGGCCGGCGGTAGCCGCCCTCGATCCAGTTCGCCGCTGACGTGGCGTTGAACTTGAACGCAGCCGAGGTGCGCACCTTGGCGATCTGTTCGCCGTCGGCGTCGTAGGCACTCAGTTCCGCGTACGGGTGGTCTTCGTCGGGGACGATGTCAAACATCACCTTGACTTGCCCCTCGTCGGTGGCGACGAACAGGTTCTTGTGCAGCTGCGCATGCAGCTGCTGCTCGTGGCGGCGCAGCACTTCCGAGGCCGTCTTGACCAGGGTATTGAAGGCGTTGACGTCGAGCGGCTTCGGGTTTTTCTTGTCGCGGCCCATGGTCCACGGGCCCACCAGCGCCGGCTCCGGTTCGCCATCCTTGATCATGGCCACGGCCCAGCCTTCGTCTTCCTCGTTCTTGATCACTCTCGCCGTCCAGCCATTGCCTACCCACAGGCGCGGCTCCTGGATCGGGGCGTCATTGTCCTGCTCGGCTGCTTCGTCGGAAAACTCGGGAAAATCGGTACTCATGGCGGTGCTCGTGATGGAAGGTCGGGGCTAGCATGATAGTCGAAAACGCCCGCCCGTGCCGCGTTCCCGGCGGCACGGGTGAACGTTCAACACTTCCGTCCGGCATCTTCCCACGCGACTGTCAGCACATGGACATGGCAGGCCGGTTGGGCCAGGTCAGCGGCGGACCGGGCGGCACCCAGCGCGGGTCGATGGCCGGCAGTGGCGCATGGTAACTAAAGGGATTGATGATGATCGGCGGTATCGCCGATGGCGCACCGACGGGCTCGGCGCAGGACTGCGTGGCGCTACGCTGGCGCGTGATTCGATGGTCGTGGGGGGATAGCGATTGATCCCCGGTATCTGCAAACAAAAGCATGTTGCCCTCCTTGCGAGAGTGAGGTATTCAGTATAGGACGGCTTGCGTACATTACAAGAAAAGAAATCTTGTTCCAGATCAGCGTTTTCTGGCCGCCAGCGCCTTCCATACCGTGAAAATGACGGCCTGTCGCACGCCGCTGGCGGCAAGCCGGGCGCGCCCCTACAGTGTGATCATGCAACACCCCATCACCCACACTGCGAGGCCTATCATGAAAAAACTGCTCACCTTCGTCCTCATCGTCATGCTCGCCTGCCTCTTCCTCGACAAGGTCGGCGGCAGCGACATGCACATGCAGCTCAACGGCGACGATATCGACGGTCCGCTCGAGTGGCTGTTCGGCCTCGTGTTTGCCGGCGGCGGCTTGCTGATCGCCGCCATTGCCGTGGTGTGCGCCGCCGTCGTGACGGGCGTGGTGCTGGCCGGCGTGGGCGTGGTGCTGATCGCCGCCGTGGCCCTGTGCGTAGTGCTGGCGCTCGCGCTGAGCACGCCCGTGCTGCTGCCGCTGCTGATACCCGTGGCCATCGTCTGGCTGATCGTCAGCCGCAACCGCAAGCAGGCGCAAGCGCGTCAGCACAGCCTGTAATCACTGCGCCATGAACTTGCTGAGCACGCCGTCGCTGCCGCCATCGTTCTGTTCGATGCGGTTGCGCCCGCCCCGCTTGGCCCGGTACAGCGCCTCGTCGGCGCGCGCCAGCACGGCGTCGCAATCGGCATCGGTGCCGGCCATGGCGGCCATGGCGGCCATGCCGATGCTCACCGTGATGGTGATCACCGTGCCGCCATCGATGGTCAGCGAACTTTCCGCCACGCGCCGGCGCAGCCGTTCGGCAAACACGGCGGCGGCGCTCAGATCCGTGCCCGGCAACAAGATGGCGAATTCCTCGCCGCCCACGCGGCCCGGCACGTCGACCTTGCGCAGTGCCTGACACATCAGCGCGCCCAGGTGGCGCAGCACGGCATCACCCACGGCATGGCCATACTCGTCGTTGACGCGCTTGAAGTGATCGATGTCGAGCATCAGCACGCTGGCGCAGCTGGCCAGTTCGCGCTGCAAGCGGGCATGCTCGTTTTCCAGCGACGCCATGAAGTGGCGCCGGTTCGGCAAGCCGGTCAGGAAATCCGTGGTGGCCAGCTGCAGCAATTCCGCGTTCATGCGCTTGCGTTCGGTGATATCGAGCGAAGACACCATGACGAAATCGAGGCTATCCGCATGGCCGGGCATCACCAGCAAGCTCAATTCATTTTGCCGCGCCGCGCCATCGAGACGCACGAAACTGCTCTCGCACTCGTACAGGTGAGCGCCGCCAGCCAGCGCCAGCAGCGCGTCGCCGAAACGGGGCAAGGCGCTGTCGTCGAAATTCTGCGCCAGGCTCAGCGCGCCACGGCGCTGGTCATCCTCGTTGGCGCGCACTTGCGCCAGCGCGGCGCCGTTCGCATCGATGATGCGCACCAGCCCCGCCAGCCGCCGCAGCGCATCGGGATTGGCCTGGAAGTGGGCGCCCAGGTCGCGCACGCCCGCTTGCTCGAGAGCATCGAGCGCGGCGCGCACGGCCGACCAGTCCTGTTCCCACAAGGCGACGGGCGCATGGTCGTACAAGCTGCGGAAACGCGCTTCGCCCGCGCGCAGGGCCAGCGCCACCTGCGCCTGTTCGATGGCCATGCCGGCCAGGTGCGCCGCCTCGCTCAGCCGCGCCAGATGCGCCGCGCCCGGCAAGGTCGGCTGGCGGTGATACGCCATCAGCACGCCGAGCATCTTGCCCGAGCCGCCACGCACGGGCTCGGCCCAGCACGATTGCAGCTGGGCCCGGTACGCCAGTTCCATCGTTTCCTGCGCATCGGCATGCAGGTCGCCCACGATCACGCGCTGGCCGTCGCGCACGGCTTGCGCGGCGATGCCGTGCACGCCCTGCAGGGTGTCGAGGTCGTGGCCATGACTGGACAAGTTGAAAAACGCGGGCAAGCTGGGCGCCGCGCCCAGCACCAGGCGGTGGCGGTTTTCATCGAGCAGCAAAATACTGCACAGCATGGCGGGATGGTCCGCTTGCACGCTCAGCACCACGCTTTCCAGCACCCGTTCCAGCGGCGCGCCCGTGGCCAGCATTTCCAGCACTTGCCGCCGCGTGTGTTCGCGCCGTTCCATCTGGCTGCGCTCGCTGATATCGCGGAAAGTCCACAAGCGCGCCTGTTCATTGCCCAGCTGCATGCTGCGCACATATTGCTCGACCACCCGTCCATCGCGCAGGTGCAGCACGTCGCGCCGCTCGCGGTGGCCGTGCGGCGCGTGGGCGCGTGCCCCGAGGAAAGGCGCCGCCTGCTCGAGCTGGCTTTCCACGTGGCGCACGAGCGCCGTGCCATCGGCTTGCCAGTCGAGCGCGTCGGGCACTTGCCACAGGTCGCGGAAGCGCCGGTTCGACGTAAAGATGCGGCCGTTGACGTTGTCGACCAGAATGCCGTCGATGGTCGAATCGAGGATGCTGCGCAGCATGGCCTGGCTGCGCTGCGCCGCTTCGGCCATCGCCAGCACGCTGGCCTGCCCCTGCTCCAGCTGGCCGGTCAGCTCGCTCGAGCGCGCCAGCGCCGCCTGGGCGCGGGCGCGGCCCACCGCCAGCAGCCAGGCCGCCAGCGCCAGCACGATGCTGGCCAGCAAGCCTGTCCAGGCCACCAGACGCGGCCGCGCCAGCAGCTCGCCATCGAAGCCCGGCATGGCGCGCACGCGCAAGGTCCAGGGGCGGCCGGCGATGGTGATCACTTGCAGCGACACGAGGCTGTCCGACGCGGCAGACGACATGCCGCCCGGCAAGCTGTCATACATCAGGGCCGCCTCGGCCATTTGCGCGCCATCATAAATTTCCAGGTCCAGCTGGTGCGCGCTCTCGCCGCCCACGCCCGCCATCAGGTCGCCCATGCGGAACGGCGCAAACACCCAGGCGCGCAGGGCGGCGCGCCGCTGTTCCACGCTGGCATGCAGCAAGCCGTTGTCATACACGGGCAGCACGACAAGGAAGCCATGCGCCTGGGCGCTGCCGCCATCTTGCACCAGGTGGATCTTGCCCGTCATGGCGGCTTGCCCCGTGTCGCGCGCCTGCTCGAGCGCGGCGCGGCGCACGGGTTCGGACCAGATGTCATAGCCGAAGGCCAGCAGGTTGCTGTCGCTTAAGGGTTCCAGATAGGTGATGGGCGCGTGCCAGGCGCGCTGGCCGGGCGGACGCACGGCATAGCCGGGATAGCCCTCGGCGCGCACGCTGGCCTCGTGCCGCGCCAGGGCGGCGCCGGGCAACAGCGGCAGGTAGCCGATGCCGTGGATGCCGGGAAAGTGGCGGTCCACCTGCTGCACCGACAGATAGGCATGGAATTCGCGGCGCGTGACTTCCTGCGAACTGGCATACAGTCCCTGCACCCCGTGCAGCACCTGGATATAGGTCTGCATGCGGCCGGCGATGTTGCCCACCAGTTCGCGCACGCGGAAATCGAAATCGGCCTGCACCTGCTGTTCGCTGGCGTCGTGGGCGTTGCGCCAGGCGCCATACGTCAGTCCCAGGCACAGGGCCAACACCAGCGCGGCCAATGCGCGCGGCCCCACCCAGTGCGACACTGGCTTGGCAAACCACGACGAAGACGCGCGTGTAGACATGACAGGCTGACAGACAGAACGGCATCAAACCATTTCACGGCCAGCAACATGGCTGGCAGCGGGCTGCACGACTACCATCGGTAGTCGATGAGAATGATAGTACGTTACAGCGAGCGCCCTTGCAATGCTGAATATTGTATTAAAAAGACCACACATTTCGTCAATGCAATGATGTGTACTCCAGGAAAATTCGATGCCATGAAAACCATCTCCCGACACTGGTATGATCGCCCCGCAATCCATCATCAAGGAGCCGCGTTTGCAGCACGATAGCTGGCAGGGAACACTATGGCTGGCGCCGGACTTCGCCATCCTGCATGGCGCGGCGGGCGCCACGGACAGCCACGCCCATTATGCGCACCAGCTGATGCTGAGCACGGGAGCGCCCTTCACGGCCGAGCTCGACGGCATCGTCCACACGGCGCGGCACTTGCTGGTCGACAGCCTGCGCCCGCACGCCATCCTGAGCGCGCCTGCACCCATGCTGACCATCTACGCGGAACCGCAACGTCTGGGCGGCGCGGCCCTGCTGGCGGCAGCCGCCAGCGCAGGCGTGCCCAGCCTCGACAGCCTGGCTGCCGCGCTGCAGGCGCAGCCACGCGAGCACTTGCCCGATCCCCGCTTGCGGCGGGCGCTGGACAAGGTCGATGCGCTGCTGTCGGGCAAGGTCAGCGCGGCCGCCGTGGCAGAGGCGGCGCATTTGTCGCTGAGCCAGCTGGAACGCCTGTTCAGCGCCCAGCTGGGCTTGCCCGTGCGACGCCTGGTGCTGTGGCGCCGCCTGCGCCTGGCCATCCGTTTCATCTTGCTCGGCAGCACCCTGACGCAGGCGGCCCACGGCGCGGGCTTTGCCGATGCCGCGCATTTTTCGCGCACCATGCGCAGCCTGTTCGGCGTGCGCGCCGACCGCAGCTTGCGCCAGCTCGACGTCAGGCTGCTCGATTAACGGCACGATTGAGCGCCTGCTTCAAGCCGGCCGGCAACTCGGGCGCGCGCACGCCCTCTTCCGCGCGGAACGGCTCCAGCAGCTGCGGTCCATAGGCGACGGGATAATCGGGACGGCTGCCGATGCCCAGGTCCTCACCCCGCATGCGGTAGCCGGGCGCGTCGAAGGCCGTGCCCAGCAGGCGGTCCCAGCAGGTAAAGAACAGGCCGAAATTCACATCGCCGGCCGTGCCGTACTTCATGTGATGAAAACGGTGCAAGGGCGCCCAGGCGAACACGTGGCGCAGCGGCCCCATGCGCATGTCGACATTCGCGTGCTGCAGCAACAGCTGGATCGCCACGGCAAACGCCAGCACGGCCATGACCTTCTCCGGTATGCCCAGCAGCAGCAAGGGCAGCATGCCGCCCGCCGCTTCGAGCAGCAGGTGCAGCGGATGTTTCATCCAGCCATTGAAACCGTACATGCGCTGCACGCTGTGGTGCACGGCATGCAGTTTCCACAGAAAATAATAGCGGTGGCTCAGGTAATGCACGAGCGTGATGCCGCAGTCGGCAATCAGGATGGCCAGCAGCAGCTGCGCCCAGAACGGCAGCTGGACTGGCCAGAATGCGCCCAGCGCCAGGTGCCCGGCCAGCAGGGGGAAGGCAGCCAGGCCCAGCAGGTAGAGCGCTTCATTGACGAGCGCGTGCAGCGTATCGCGCCAGCCGTCGCCGTGACCGTCGTTCCACGCGCCGTCATACGGCGCATAGCGCTCGGAAAGAAAGGAAGTAAGCAGGGCCAGCAGCAGCAAGGGCGGCAAGACCCAGAAGGAATGTTGGCTAACCGCAATCAGGTAACAGGCGGCGCCGATGAAGCCGGCCCAGAACACGGGGCCGTACAGCGCGGCAAAGAGGGATTTCATGGCAAGACGCTCCTGTGGCAAAAACCACAGCATGGCCGCTCCCCCTGCCGCGCCGCTTGAAGAAACGGCGCAACCTGTTACTTCAGGGCTTTTCTCGCAGCATATTGCTGGTAGCCATTCGCGCGCAGGGCGCAGGCGGGGCAAGTGCCGCAGCCATAGCCCCAGTCGTGCAGCTCGCCCCGCTCGCCCAGGTAGCAGGTATGCGTGCCGCTGCGGATCAGGTCGACCAGCGGCTGGCCGCCCAGGTCTTCGGCCAGGTCCCAGCTTTGCGCCTTGTCCAGCCACATCAGCGGCGTTTCCAGTTTCAAACGCGTGTCCATGCCCAGGTTCAGGGCCACTTGCAGCGCCTTCATCGTATCGTCGCGGCAATCCGGGTAGCCGGAAAAATCCGTCTCGCACATGCCGCCCACGAGCACCGTCAAGCCGCGGCGATACGCCACGGTCGCGGCGACAGTCATGAACAGCAAGTTGCGTCCAGGGACAAAGGTGTTCGGCAAGCCGTTTTCCTGCATGACGATCTCGACGTTCTGCGTCATGGCCGTATCGGAAATGGCGGAAATCAATGACAGGTCGATCATGTGGTCCTGGCCCAGGCGGCTGTCCCATTCGGGCGACTGCTGGCGCATCTGTTCCAGTACGCCGGGACGCACGGTCAGTTCGATCGCATGGCGCTGGCCGTAATCAAAGCCGATGGTTTCCACTCGGCTATAGTGTTTGAGAGCCCAGGCCAGGCAGGTGGTGGAATCTTGTCCACCGCTAAAGAGCACCAGTGCGGAGTCCGTTGCTAGCATAATTTCTTTCTTTTCAGTTTTATTCTATTCAATAGTGCGCGGGGAAACATAATTCCCATTGCAAAAAATACTTATTCGTCCGCCATCAGTTTACCTATTCCGGTAACATGCAGTCAGCATTTACTTATCTGGAGCACCATGTTTTCTGCACGACCCATACGGCATACGGCTGCCGGCAAGGCGATACGACCACGAATTTTGGCACAAGTAGTGGCAAAAGTAATGGGTCAACTGACACTGGCGGCCGCCGGCGGTGCCATATTGCTGTTTCCCATCGCCCATGCCCGCGCGCAGGAGGCAACGCAAGATGCTGCTCCAGAGAGCGCCAGCGCCACGGAAGCGGCGCCGGCCCCGCTGCAGTACGAGGTCAAGGTGAACGCGCCCGGCGACCTCGACGAGTTGCTCGAAAAAAACCTGGACCTAGAACGCTTCCGCGGCAACCCGCGCATGGACCGCGAGCAATTGCTGCGCCTCGTGCGCGCTACGCCCGAAGAAGCCAAAAACCTCATCGCCACGGCCGGCTACTACACGCCCGTCGTCACGGTGCGCGTCGATACGACGGGCGCCAAACCCGTCGTCATCGTCGACGTCGACCCGGGCCAGCCCGCGACCATCGACAAGGTCGAGCTGGAATTGCGCGGCTTCGACCCCACGCCGCCGCTGGCCGCCAGCGAGCCCTACGATACGGAAGCGCTGAAGCGCAGCTGGGCCCTGAAGACGGGCAGCGTGTTTCGCCAGTCCGACTGGGAAGCGGCCAAGCGCGCGCTGCTGCGCGAAGTGGTGCAGACGCGCTACCCGCGCGCCCAGCTGGTCGACACGCAAGCCGTGGTCGATCCGGAAACGCACATGGTCTCCTTGCTGGTCGTGCTCGACAGCGGCCCCGAGCTGCGCTTTGGCGAGCTGCGCATCGAAGGCTTGAAACGCTACGACGCCAGCATCATCCGCAACCTCGACAAGATACGCCCGGGCGAGTACTACAGCGAATCGGCGCTGCAATCGTTCCAGGCGCGCCTGCAGGACACCGGTTACTTTGCCAGCGTGGAAGTGAGCGCCGACATGAGCAGCATCCTCAGCGAGCAGATCGAAGCGGGCCAGGAAAGCCAGCAAGCCGATGCCGCCGGCGCCGCGCCCGACGCCAAGCCGGCCAACCGCGGCCCCGCGCCGCTGCTGCCGCTGGTCGTGCGCGTGACGGAAAACAAGCAGCAGAACGTCAGCGCCGGTCTCGGTTTCAGTACGAATACGGGCAATCGCGCCCAGCTCAACTATGACAACCTGAACGTGTGGGGCACGCGCTTCAAGAGCGCGATCACCATGGAAACAAAGAAACAGGCGGCGCACGCCAATTTTTACTTTCCAACGACCGAGCGCGGCTACAACGACAGCGCTGGCGCCTCGTTCGAGCGCAGCGACATTTCCAACGAAATCACGGCCGTCACCACCATCTCGGCCAAGCGTAACTGGGGCGGCACCAACCTCGAGCGCAGCCTGACGTTCGAGTTCCTCAGCGAAGACAAGACCGTCGTGGGCCTGGAACAGACGCGCAGCAAGAGCTTGCCCCTGACCTACGCCATCACCAAGCGCAGCCTCGACAGCCTGCTGTTCCCCACCAAGGGCTATGTCATCAACGCCCAGGTGGGCGGCGCCCTGCTGCCCGTGCTGACGGACGAGCGCTTCGTGCGCGTGGCCGGCAAGGCCGTGTATTACCGTCCGCTCGGTGAAAAGGGCGAGCTGATCGTGCGCGGCGAAATGGGCGCGCTAGGTTCCAAGGAAAAACGCGGCGTGCCGGCCGTTTACCTGTTCCGCGCGGGCGGCGACCAGTCGGTGCGCGGCTATGCCTACCAGGAACTGGGCGTGAAGGAAGGCGACGCCACCGTCGGCGGGCGCTACATGCTCACCGGCAGCGCCGAATACCAGTACTGGTTCAAGCCGAAGTGGGCGATTGCCGCCTTCTATGACGCCGGCAATGCGGCCGATACCGTGAAGGCGGCCATGACGCCGAAATCGGGCTACGGCCTGGGCGGGCGCTACAAGAGCCCCGTCGGCCCCATCAATGTCGACGTGGCGTATGGCCACGCCGTCCACGCGTACCGTTTGCACTTCTCTCTGGGATTCACTTTCTAATGTCCGATATTACTACCGAGTCCCACGACGCCGCGCCGCCACCGCCGGCAAAAAAACCGCGCCGCTGGGTGCGCTATGTATTGATCGCCGTCGCCACCATGGCCGTGCTGCTGGGCGGCGCCTTCTGGTTCCTGGGCCGCGAATCGACCTTGCAGATGCTGGTGCAAAAAGTGGCCAGCGCCAGCGGCGGCGAGATCGAAGTGTCGGGCGTGTCCGGCTCGCTGTACAACCGCATGCACCTGGGCCACGTCAGCTACCGCAGCAAGACGCAGCACATCACGGCCGACAATATCGACATCAACTGGTCGCCGTTCCAGTTCTTCTCGGAAGGCATTGCCATCAGCGAACTGCACGTGGCCAGCCTGTCCGTGGAAAGCACGGCGCCGTCCGAAGAACCGTCGACCATGCCCACCAGCCTGGCTGCGCCGTTCAAGATCGGCATTGCCGACGCGCGCCTGGACAAGGTGACCCTGGTCAGCGCGGGCGGCAACACGGTGTTTGAAAAAATCCATTTCACCCTGTCAGGCGACAAGTCGCAATGGCAGCTGGAAGACGCCTCGGCCCTGACGCCGTTCGGCCAGGCCACGGCCAGCGCAACAATTGCAGCCACGCAGCCATTCAAACTGTCAGGCAAGGCCGGCTTGACGCAGCTCAACCCCGCCGCCGGCGAAAAACCGGCCGCCCTGGCGCTGCAGCTGGGCGGCGACTTGAACGTGCTGAACGTGACGGCCAAGGGCAGCGCGGGCGCGGCCACGGCCGACGCCCAGCTGGCGCTGGCGCCATTCGATCCCGTCATCATCCTGCGCTCGGCCAGCATCAAAGGGCGCAACATCAATCCGGGCAAGTTCGACGCCACCTTGCCGCAGGCGGACCTGAGCCTGGAACTCGACGCCGCCATCGACACGCGGCCCAACGCGCAAACCGTGTCGGGCAAGCTGGCCATCCTCAACCACGCCACACCGGGTCCCATCGACCAGCAAAAGCTGCCGCTGCGCCAGTTCGAGGCGCGCCTGGGCGGCACTCTGACGGCCACGACTTTGGAGTCGGCCATCATCGACTTCGGCAACGCAGGCAAATTCACGGGCAGCGGCAAGCTCAACCGCGACGCGGCCGACGCGCCCATCGGCAATGCGCAGCTAACCTTGCACACGGACAAGATCGACTTGCAGCACATGTACAGCAGCATCAACAGCACCAAGATCGTCGGCGATATCGTGCTCGACAGCGACGGCAAGACGCAAACCCTGCGCGCCAAGCTCGGTGAAGCCAAGCTGCGCCTGGACGTGGAAGCCACCCTGGCCGACTCGCTCGTGCAATTGCGCAAGGCGACCTTGCAAGCAGGCAAAAGCAGCGTCAACGCGACGGGCCAGATCAGCCTGAAGGACGAGCAGCCATTCAAGGCCGTGGCCAGCACCAGCCGTCTCAATCCCGCCGACTTCGGCGCCTTCCCCGTGGCCGACCTGAACCTCGACGTGCGCGCGAATGGCCACGTGGCACCGCAATGGCTGGCGAATGCGGACTTCACCGTGCGCCCCAGCAAGCTGCTTGACCAGCCGTTGTCCGGCAAGGGCAAGCTGACGGCCGACGCGGCCCACTTCAGCGGCATCGACGTGCAATTGGCGCTGGGCAAGAACAACGTGACGGCCAAGGGCAACTTCGGCGGCGCCGGTGAAAAGCTGAACTGGAACGTCGATGCGCGCCAGCTTTCAGCCCTGCAGAGCGACTTGCTGGGCACGGTACTGGCCAGCGGCGTGGTGCACGGCACGATGCAGCAGCCGCGCACGAGCTTTGTTGCCGATGCAAAAGGACTGGGTCTGACCAGCGGCAAGCGCCCCGCACCGGACAGCGCCATCCACGCCAGCGGCGAAGTGGGCTTGACGGGAGCCAAGCAGCAGGCGGAACTGAAAGTGGCGGGTTCGCTGCAAAAGATCAATCCTGCCGCGTTCGGCGCGGCTCTGCCCAACGGCAACGTCAACGCGGACTTCACCGGCAGCGGCCGCCTGACGAGCGACTGGCAAGTGGCCCTCAACCTGGCCCTGCGCGAATCGACCCTGCAAAACGCCCCGCTGGCCGGCTATGCCAAGCTGTCGGCCAATGCGAAACGCATCGACAGCGTGGATACGGAATTGCGCCTGGGTCCGAACAGCCTGCTGGCCAAGGGTGCGCTGGGCGGCGCCACGGACCAGCTGACGTGGAAACTCGATGCGCCGCAACTGTCGACCCTGGGCCCCCGTTTTGCCGGCGTGCTGCATGCGGCCGGCTCCGTCTCGGGCAAGATGGACGCACCCGCCGCGCAGCTGACGCTCGATGGCCATGACCTGACCTTCTTTGGCGACCAGCAATTGAAAACCGTGAAAGGCAGCGCCAGCGTGGGCGCCGGTCAGGGCGCGCTCGACCCCATGGTCAGCAGCCTGGACATCACGGGCTACAGCACGCCCACCTTCAAGCTGGCCAGCGCCCGCCTGGGCACGACGGGCACGCGCGGCAGCCATACGGTGAGCCTTGCGGCGCGCAACGACGACTTCGACGCCACCGTGCAAATCCGCGGCAGCCAGAGCGGCGCCAGCTGGACGGGCACGATCGACAGCCTGCAAAACAAGGGCCGCTATGCGCTCGTGCTGCAAGCGCCCGTGCCCGTGAAAGTGGCCGGTCCTGCCAACAGCGGCGTGGCGGGCCTGGGCCAGCCGGAACTGATCAGCGTGGGCAACACCGTCATCAAATTGCCGGCAGGCAGCATCACCATGCAAAACCTCGTCAAGAACGGCCCCCGCTGGACCAGTTCCGGCCAGGCGGCCGGCGTGGCGCTGACCTATCTGGCGCAAGTGATTCCAGCGCTGCAAGCCAATGCGCGCAGCGACCTGACCCTGGGCGCGCAATGGTCGCTCGACATGCAGGTGCCGACGGCCAAGCAGAAAGATCCATCTTTGGCCGGCATGCTGCACATCTACCGCGAAAAAGGCGACGTGACGGTGGGCGTGGAACAGCCGCTGGCGCTGGGCTTGCGCACCCTCGATGCGCGCATCGACGTGGCCAACCAGCAACTGCGGCTGGCCGTGAAACTCGATGGCGCGCGCGCGGGCCAGAGCGACATCAACGCCACCGTGCAAATGTTGGGCGGGCGCATCAGCAACGACAGCGCCCTCTCGCTGACGGGCACCACCAGCATCGATACACTAGCCTGGCTGGCGCCGCTGACGGGCCAGCCAGGCCTGGAACTGGGCGGCGCCTTGAAGGTGGCCCTGTCCGGCAGCGGCACCATCGGCGCGCCGCAATTGAATGGCGATATCAATGGCAGCAAACTGCTGGTGAACTGGGCGGACCAGGGCTTGAAATTGCGTAATGGCGTACTGCAAGCCAAGCTGGCGGGCGATCAATTGCAATTGCAGCGCCTGAGCTTTGACGGCGGCGATGGCAAGGTGCAGGCAGATGGCTGGGTACGCTTTGCGAATGGCGAAGCAAGCCTGGAACTGAAGTTGATGGCCGACCGCCTGCAGGCGCTGTCGCGCCCCGACCGTACCTTGATCCTGTCGGGCAACAGCACCCTCGTGCGCAACGACAAACGTTTCAGCTTCGAGGGCAAGTTCAAGGCCAACCGCGCGCTGATCGAACTGGCGCCGCAAGACACGCCGACGCAAAGCAGCGACGTGGTGGTGCTGGGCAAGGAAGTCAAGGGCGGCAAGGAAGCGCCGTCGCTGCCCCTGAATATCGACCTCGAGTTCGACCTGGGCAACGCCTTCCACCTGCGCGGCATGGGCATCGACGCGGACCTGGCGGGCAATGTGCGCGCCAGGGTCATCAACCGCGCCGCGCCGCGCGTGACGGGCAGCATCAAGGTCACCAGCGGCCAGTACGCGGCTTATGGACAAAAGCTGTCCATCGAACGGGGTTTGATCGCCTTTACGGGCGCCTATGACAACCCGTCGCTGAATATCCTGGCCGTGCGCAAGCGTCCCGAGGGCGAAGCCTTGTCGGAAACGAACGTGGAAGCAGGCGTGGAAGTGCGCGGCACGGCGCAGGCGCCGACGGCCAAGCTGGTGTCCACGCCAAGCGTGTCGGACAGCGACAAGCTGGCCTGGCTGATCCTGGGTCACGGCGCGGAAACGGCGGCCGGCGATGAAATGGCCTTGTTGACGACGGCCGCAGGCGCCCTCTTCGGCGGTTCCGGCGGCGGCTTGCAAGGCAAGCTGGCCAATTCGCTGGGCCTCGACGAAGTGGGCCTGTCGCAGGCGCAAGGGCTGGAAAGCACGGTCGTCACCGTCGGCAAGCGCCTGTCCTCGCGCGCCTACCTGACGTTCGAGCAAGGCACGAGCACGGCGACGAGCCTGGTCAAGCTGCGTTATAAGCTGAACCGCCGCATCACCTTGCAGTTCCAGACGGGGACGAACAATGCCTTGGACGTGCTGTACACGTGGGCGTTTGATTAGATTGGCAGCCAACAATATTGTCGGATTACGCGTGGCGTTGCCCCGCTAATCCGACCTACGCTCCATGTGCATGCGCGTAGGTCGGATTAGCCCGCCAGGGCGTAATCCGACACCACCACCAGAAACAACAAAGGGCGCCTCGGCGCCCTTTTCTTTGCTCTGACGCAAACAGCTTACTCGGCCACGTCGAGCCCCCGCTCGATCATGCCTTCGACGTAGGCGCGCAGGTATTGTTCCAGCGCGGGGCCGGACAGCACGTTGGCCGTCAGCGCGCCGTGCGGCGAGCCTTTCAGCACGCCGTCGTGGTACACGCGCGCAATCCAGGCCACGTCCGCGCCCTGGGTGTAATCGAGTTCATAGTCGAACGATTCTCCGCTGACTTTGCGTGTGTAGACTTCCTTGACAATTGCCATCTAAAACAGCCTTTCTTGACGAGATTAACTGGGGTGCGGGTGCGGCACGGGATCATCCTGCGGCACCGGGTGCACGGGCCCCGGCTGGCGCCCGGGCGCTTCTTGCGGCTCCGGCGCCGGCATGGGTTCATCGACGGGCGCCGGGTCGGGCGCGCGGTGGGTATGGATGACTGACATGGCTGGCCTCCCTGCAGACAAAGGAAGACCATACCACGAGATGCGCGCCGCTGCCCTTATTTGCCTGCCGGCTTGACGTCGGCGGCCGGCGGTGCCGCGTTCTTCACATATTTCTCCAGCCAGTTGTTGCTTTCATACAGCATCTGCATGATCGATTCGCGCGCGCGGTAGCCGTGGCTCTCGTTCGGCAGCATCACCAGGCGCGCCGTGCCGCCCAGTCCCTTGACGGCCTGGAACATGCGTTCGCTCTGGATGGGGAAGGTGCCCGAGTTGTTGTCCTGCTCGCCATGGATCATCAGCAGCGCATCCTTGATCTTGTCCGCGTAATTAAACGGCGACATGGCCTGGTAGACGGCTGGCGCCTGCCAGAACGGGCGCTCTTCCGCCTGGAAGCCGAACGGCGTCAGGGTGCGGTTGTAGGCGCCGCTGCGGGCAATGCCGGCGCGGAACAGCCGCGTGTGCGCCAGCAAATTGCCCGTCATGAAAGCGCCATACGAATGGCCGCCGATGGCGATGCGGTTGCGGTCGGACACGCCGCGGCGCACCACCTCGTCGACGGCCGCCTCGGCGTCGGCCACCAGCTGCGGCAAATACGTGTCGTTCGGTTCCTGCTCGCCGTTGCCGACGATGGGGAACGATGGATTGTCGAGCACGGCGTAGCCCATGGACAGAAAGGCGGCTGGGCCCCAGTAGCTGACGGCATTGAATTTGTACGGCGAACCCTTGGTCTGGCTGGCGGCGCTGGCCGTCTTGAATTCCTGCGGGTATGCCCACATCAGGGTCGGCAGCGGACCGTCGCGCTTGGCATCGTAGTTCGGCGGCAGCATCAATGTCGCCGTCAAGTCCACGCCATCGGCGCGCTTGTAGCGGATCAGCTCTTTCTGCACGTCCTTCAATTGCGGCAGCGGATGGGGGAAATGCGTGAGGGCCGTCAATTGCGCCGCGCCCTGCTGCTTCAGGTTGCGCACATAATAATTCGGCTGCTCGGTCGGCGATTCGCGCGTCGACAGCAAACGACTGCCATCCTCGTCCAGCACGGCCACCACGTTTTCATAATACGGCGCGGCGCTCTGGAACAGCCGCTGCTTCTGTTTCGTCGCCAGGTTCAGGCGGTCGATGAAGGGACGGTCGCCTTCCTTCGAGGCACCCTGGCCGTCGAGCAGGATGGAATTATCAAAGGCGATGAGCAAACGCGGCAAGCCGGCCGCGTCCGCGCGCATGACGGGCTGGCCCGGATCGTTGTAGCGGTCTTCGAACGATCCCGCATACACGAGGTCGGCCGGCGCGGAAGGTTGGTCTGGCGCAATCTTCCACTGCTTGACGGCGCGCGTCTTGTACCACGCCTCGCTGAGCAGGGCCAGGTCGCCGCGGCCCCAGGCCACGCCCGCATAGCGCGAGCCCAGCTTGGCCAGCACGGCCGGCTTGCTGCTAAACGGCGCCGCCTGCGTGTAGACGATGTCGCGGATCTCCGCCGCCTTGGCCGGGTCGCCGCCATCCTGCGCTTCGGCCCACACCAGGGTCGCTGGCGCATCGACCCGCCAGCTGACGGAGCGCACGCCGGCGGACACGGCATCATTGCCTGGCGGCAGGCCTTCCTCCAGCGGCAAGGCCGCCACCGCATGCACCACCTTGCCATTCAGGTCGCGCACATCAATCTTGTGGGCAAAGTCATGCGCCGGCACGATATACGAAT
Source organism: Janthinobacterium sp. Ant5-2-1 (assembly GCF_001445815.1). Lineage (NCBI taxonomy): Bacteria > Pseudomonadati > Pseudomonadota > Betaproteobacteria > Burkholderiales > Oxalobacteraceae > Janthinobacterium > Janthinobacterium sp. Ant5-2-1. The sequence goes on from NZ_LNCE01000021.1 coordinate 110,179, forward strand.
ACGGACGCACGATGCTCGTCGTCAGCAGGTGCTTGCCATCGGGCGAAGCCGACACGCGCGAGAACTGGCCGGGCTGGCCGACGAGGCGCTGCTTGCCCGCCACGTCCAGCATGGCCAGCTGCACGGTGATGTAGTGTTCGAACAGCTGCGCATCCTGTTCGTTTTTCAGCAGGTCGGGATAAGTGCGCAATTGCTTGACGCCGCCACCTGGTACGCTGTCCTGGATGGACGGTCCCGTCGGGATGCCGCTCGCCACGGGCGCCGCGCCCAGCTTGGCCGGTTTCAGTTGCACCAGCAAGGTCTTGCTGTCTGGCATCCAGGAAAAGCCGCGGCCATACACGGTCGACAAGGATTGATTGCCCAGCTTGCGCGCCGCTTTCGTCTGCACGTCGAGCAGCCACAATTCCACGCCCGACTCCTTCACGCCCTTGGCGGGATCGGCAAAGGCGATGTGCGTAAATGCCAGGTAGCGCTGGTCGGGCGACCAGGCCAGGTCGGCGATGCGGGGCGATGCGGGCAGGCCGCTGACCTTGATTTCCTTCTGCGTATCGATGTCGAGCAAACCCAGTCCCGTGTGGAAACTGAAACGGCTGGCCGAATACGTGCGCGGATTGATACGCAAGCCCGCCAGCTTCAGTTCCGGCTGCGCCACTTCGCTGATGCTGGGCAAGGATGGCGTGGGCAGCACGGCGGCCAGGTTGCGTTTCGGGCTCAGGCTCAGGGTCGGCGCGCGCGGCGCATCGACGATGGCTTGCAGGGGCGCTGGCGGGGCTTGATAAGCGCCATCTTGCGCCATGGCCAGGGAAGACGAGGCCATCAGGCCGACAGTGATGGGAAGCAAAGGCAAACGAGTAGACATGGAACTCCAGTGTATGAAGGTGGCGACAACAAGCGGGCGCACCGCACCGCTCATGGCGGCGCATTGTGACAAAGCATAGTGCGTTCATGCCATGTAAATGTCAATCAGCAACTTTTGCCGTTTGACAAGCATCGCCGCCCGTCCCCATCTGGCTTACAATCGCTGTTTTCCCCGCACCCGAATGCCTACATGGAAACCACTACCCTCGCCCTGCTGTTCCTGGTCCCGCTGCTGGTCTGGCGCATTTATTCGCGCCTGAAAAAACTGGTGGCGCGCCAGAAGTCGCAGCTGTGGCGCCATTGGAGCGTGGCGATCGTCTTTCCCGCGCTGCTGCTGTTCCTGGCGACGACGACGAAATTCGAGCTGTTGCCCCTGTCCAGCCTGGGCGCGGGCGCGCTGGCCGGCGGCTGGCTCGGCGTGCTGGGCTTGAAACTGACGCGCTTCGAACAGGTCGGCAAGGATTTCTTCTTTACCCAGCACCGCTACCTGGGCCTGGCCATCACGATGCTGTTCATCGCCCGCTTGCTGTACCGCGGCATGGAAATCTACCTGAACACGCGCCTGGACGTGCCCGTGCCGCCGCCGCCGTTCGGCCAGAGCCCGCTGACCATGGCCGCCTACGGCCTCGTCATCGGCTACTACGCCGTGTATGCGTGGGGCCTCGTGCGCTGGCGCCAGCGCAACAAGCCGCTGCAAGCGGCCGAGTAAGCCGGGTCAGTAGTACTGGCACAGGCCCGTACACGTCGTCACCGACAGCGCCTGGCGTATCGTCGCCAAGGCCGGTGCCAGGGCGGGATCGAGATCCTTGTCCGCATCGGCCAGGCTGGTCAGCAAACGCTCGCGCAAGGGCGGCGCCATCAGATTGGCATTCGCCGTGGCGTGCTGCGCGGCCGCTTCCAGCATCATTTTCTTTTGCGCCACGTTCCACAACGGCACCTGCATGAACTGCAATACGCCAGTGTAAACAATGGCCGTATTCTTGCTGAACGCCCGTGCGCGCAGACGCTCGGGCCCGCGCACCGCATCGGCCGGCTGGGCGCTGAATTCCTGCTCCATCAGCCCAATCAAATGGCCATGGCAATGCATGCTGAAAGCAAACAAGGTGCTCATTTCATCGCCGTAACTGGCCAGGTTCTGCGTCATTTGTTCCCTGCGCGCCTGCTGCAATTCGGCGCCGGACAGCGGCAAGGGCCGTTCGAGGCCAAACGCATAATATGTTTTCCCCAAACGCATGGCCTTTTCGCATACGGCCACGCTCTGGTTGACGTCCTGCAGCGCCGCGACGGGCGCCTGGAACAGGCGCGGGCCGTCGGCGATATGGGCAAACAGCTGCGCCACGGCAGGGTCGCCCAGGCGCGGCAAGCCGCTTTGCGGCGTGGCCTTGGCCATCAGCGCTTCCAGCTGGCCGCTCGCTTGCTGGAAATCGGTATAGCTGTCGGCGAAGGCGGCGGGCGCCACGAGGGCGGAAGAAAGGCAGAACAAACGGCCGAGGCGGCGCAGCGGCATGGAAATGGACAGGGGCATGGGATCAGGAAAACACTATTGGATAACTGGCAATTATAGGCAATCTGTATCCACAGTGCATTTAATTGCTTTTACGCCAGCATTTCTCAAGCGATGATGGTCACGCGCGGCCAGCGCGCCGCATAGTTTTTGCTGGCCAGGCGCTGTGCATAGCCGTCTTCGCTGATGCGCGCCGGGTTGCGCCGCACCACCATGTTGAACAGGTCGTCGAGGCCATGCGGCGCGATGATGCCGATCCCGCCATCAGGCTGCAGATGGATGCCGACCGAAGTGGCAAACTCGGGCCAGGAAGCGATGGCGTCATCGAGCGACAGCAAGGGCGGCACGGCGTAGCCGAACTCGTCTTCAAACCACAGGTGCACCCTGGCCTGGTTGCACACTTCCCACGGCACGCCGGGCAGCACCGTTTCCAGGCGCTGGCGCAGTTCTACCTCGCGCCGGGCTTGCACATCGTGCGCATCGAAATACGCCACGTCGACGTCGCTCAATGCCGACGGTTGCGCGTAGCCGTGCAAGGCGTCCCACACGAGGTTGCGCACGGCGCCGGCGCCGATGCAGCAGTGGGGCAAGCCCAGCTGCGCCACGGCGTGCAGGGCCTGCATGCACCACGGCGTGGCGCGGGCGATGGCGCGCAGGCGCGCGGCCAGCGCTTCCTGCGTGCTCATTCCTATGGCCGGATCTGCGGCGCCACGCCGTCGTGGTCGCCCGCGCCTTCGACATTGCCGAAGTACACATCGAGGTCCTGCTTCGGATGGAAGTTGCGCAGCTTGACTTGCAAGGTGGTGGGATTGATTTTGGTGAACGTGCCGGGGAAGCACAGGCTGACCAGCTCGTCCGGCTTGCCCTTGATCAGGTTCAAGGTAAAGTCTTCGATGCCATTCTTCCAGGTGTTGCCCGTCGTCAAAATGTACGATACCCACACGGCATTGACGAAGCCGCTTTCGCCCTGCTTGGCCGCCAGGCGGTTCCACGTCTTGTAGAAGGCCTTGTCGCCGCAGTATTTCTTTTCAAACTCATTGCCATCACCCAGGTAGGACGCACCCGGGCCGGCCGCGACGAACGGCGCATATTGATGGCGCACGCGCACGACTTTGCCGGCGGGGAATTTCTGCTGCCACAGGTAGATGACTTTCACGGTCCAGGCCGGGACCCATTCCTCGTCGTACAGCTGGGCCAGCAAGCCTTCGCGGATCATGATCTTGCTTTGCGCGGCCGTCAGCGGCACCACCTTCTTGTCGAACGGGGTGTGCGACGGGAAATAGGCGATCTGTGCGTCCGACAAGCCCAGCTGGCGCAAGCGGGCCGTCACGTCGGCGCTATCGAGCTTGGCGACGAAGGTGGTTTTGTAATCCTTGCGCTTGCCATCCACATCGACGGTAAACTGCTGCGGCTGGCCGTAATACGTGGGCGAGCCATGGTAGCCGGCCGAGTATTCGGGCAGCGGGAAGAAGATCGTCTCTTCCACGTCCTTGGCCGATTCATTGAGGAATTCGTACTCGACCTTGATCAAGTCCGTGCTCACGCTAAGCACTTCCTTTTTCATGGCCACGGCATCCGTCTTGCCGAACAGGATGCCGCCCGCGCTGACGGAACCGATGCCATCGTTGGCCACGGCCGTGCCGGCCAATGCCAGCGACAGGGCCGCGGCCAGAATGAGCTTGCGCACGGCCATCACGCCACCTTGCCCGGCACGGGTTCGACCCGGCGCTGCAGCACGAAAATCGGTTGCGCCCATTGGGTATCCTTTTTCTTCTTGCTGGTGATCAAAGTGAGCTCCGACGGATCGTAGACATCCGTGTTGTGCGTCAACGGCGTCGTCATCAGGTATTGCGCTTCCGTGTTTTTCAGGAATTCGCCGACCAGCTGAATGTTGCGGATATCGAGGTGGGCAAACGGTTCGTCGATGAAGACGAAGCCGCCGGAACCGTCTTCCGATTTCAGCAAGCCGATCAGCAGCACCAAGGACTTCATCACCTGCTGGCCGCCCGACGCTTCGCCATCGTTCATGCCGATGACGCCCTTGCCGTCGAACTTGAAGCGCACGTGCAAGCCCGCCTGCGACAGCTGCACGTCGTCGTTTTCCAGGCGCACGGGATCGGCATGGACTTCGATGCCGGCCAATTCGCCCAGTTCCTTGATGTTCTTGCTGTAGGTCTTGATGGTGTAGCGCAAGCGCTCCATGTAGGCGCCGCGGGCATTGCCCGTCGCTTCGATGGCGCGGTTGTTCTGGTAGCGGCGCTCGTCCGTCTCCGACTGGCGGCCATGCAGCTGCTCCGACAAACGGTGGTGCTGGTCGATGACGGTCGCGTCCAGTTCCCAGTCGTCGCGCGCCAGGCTGTTTTGCAGGCTGGCCACGCGCAGATCGACCTGGTGCGCATTCTGGTGCTCGGCCACGAGCGCCGCGCGGCGCGCGGGACGGCGCCAGCTTTTCGGCAGGTGGCGCCACGCATGGCGCAGGGCCAGCAAGGCGCGCGCATGCTCGGCGCGCTGTTCAATCTGCTTCTTGTAGCCGAGACGTGAACCGGCTTCCGCTTCCGACAAGGCCAGGCGCGCGTTTTGCCACACCGTATCGGCACGCGTGCGCGCCACGGTGGCGTTCTTCGTCAGGTTTTGCAGCTCGCCCAGGCGGCCGCCCACTTCCAGGCGCTCTTCCTTGAGCGGCTTGGAATTGCGCAGCGCTTCGGCGAATTCTTCCTGGCGTGCACTGAGTTCCTTGGCCGCGTCGACGCCGGCGATGCGCGCTTTCAGCGCGCCCACTTCCGCCGCCAGCTTCGAGATCGCCAGGGTCAAGGTGTCTTCCTGGCCTTCCAGGCCCGGCAAGGAGCGCAGCAGCGCTTCCAGGCGGCCGCTGCGGCCAGCCTGGCCGAAGCGGTAGCGCGATGCTTCGACGAACAGCGAGCGTCCGCCGCGGCGTTCACGGTGGTAGGCCTCGGGCGTGATCCACTCTTCGTGATTGCCCAATTTAAAGCCCGCTTCGACGGAATCGACGCGCGAAATGCGCGACAGCTGCTCGATCAGCCAGCTGGGCACGGGCGCGGAAAACTTCACCACGGCCAGCAAGCTCTCGTCTTTCGCCACGGGCGCCGTGACGAGGTCGGGCACGATGAAGTGGCGGTAGCGTTCCTTCTCGGCCAGGCGGTAAGCGGCGGCCGCATCCTTGGCCTTGTCGAGCAGGACGACGGAGGCGTAACCGCCCAGCACGCCTTCGACGGCGCCCTGCCAGCGGCTGTCCGTCACTTCGACGATGTCCGACAGCATGGCGTGGCTGATCCCCGCGTCGCGCAGCGCGCGGCGCATGCCGCGCACATTGTCCGGCTCCGGCATGGCCGTCTTGCCTTGCAGCGCTGCAATCGTTGCCTGTTCGCCCGCGATGCGGGCCGACAAGGCGTCGCGCTGCTGGCGCTGGCGCAGCAATTCCGCTTCCTTCTGTTCCAGCTGGGCAGCCACTTCGGCGATGTCGCTGCCCGAGTCGGCCGCCAGCTTCTGCAAACGGTCCTTCTGTTCCAGCAAGCTGTCCAGCGGTTTCAGCTTGGCATTGATCAGGGAAAGGCGGCTCTGCAGGCCGATCGATTCCTGCTCCAGCAGAGTCTCGTTCATCTGCGCGTCGGACAGGGCCTTCGCCTGTGCCGCCAGCGCATTGCGTTTATCCGTCAGTTGCTGGTCGGCCTGTGCCATCGGTTTGCGCGCATCGCGCAATTGCCGGCTGGCGATGGCAGCCTTTTCGCGCGCCTCGTGATACTGCAGGCTGGGCAGCACTTCTTCCAGCAGGTTGCGGCGCTCTTTATGCAAGCCTTCCCACTGGTGGTAATTGGCCACGCGCAGGCGCAAGCCTTCCAGATTGGTCTTCGACGCTTCCAGTTCCGTCTCGAAACGTTTCAGCTCCACTTCCGTGTCGCGCTGGTGGCGCTTGGCTTCGTCGTAGGCGTCCAGCACTTCCTTGTCGCCAAAGACCTGGAACACCAGGTCGAGCAGCTGGCGCGGCGCGTATTCGCACAATTTGTCCGTCTCGCCCTGCTCCAGCGCCAGCACTTTCGACATGGCCGGCGACAGGCCCGCATTGGCCAGGCGCTTGCGGTAGTTTTCCACGCCGAGCCAGTCGTTGGCGTCCGTGATGTCCTCGATCTGCACATTGCCTGGACGCATCAGATACTGGCGCTTCCAGTCGCCGCCATTTTTCTGGATCTGGCAAAACAAGGTCACTTCATCGTCGCTGAAGAAGCCGGAACTGCGGAACGGCCGGTTCGACAGCTGCTTGCCCACGTTCTTGTTGTCGACCACGGCGCGCAACCAGGCCGTCTGCTGGCCCGAGTGGCGCGCATAGTGCTTGTACGTGCGCCCCATCGAACAGTCGAGGCCGAACAGGGTACGCAAGGCATCGAGCAAGGTGGTCTTGCCGGAACCATTCTGCCCCGCGATGGTGATGATCTTCGCGTCGAGCGGGATGTTCTTGATGCGCTGCCAGTAATCCCAGTGCACCAGTTCAAGTGATTTGATATGAAACATGGGCGCTTTCAGTGAGGAAGGTCGGACGCGGGCTCGTCGCCAGCGTCAGGCAGGTCGCCGATGTCGGCGGACAAATCAGCGGACAAATCAGCGTCAAGGTCGACGGCCACCAGGCGCGCCGGCGCCCGCTTGAACACGTCGGCCAGGGCACCATTGATGATGCGCTCTTTCAACACGTCCGTGTCCATCATCAGGTCCAGCAGCGGACCTTCCAGGATGAAATCGCCGCGCCGCTCGATAAAGCCCAGCTTGGCCAGGGTGCCCAGGTTCATGTCCATGCGCGTCTTCTTGCCCAGCTTGTCGCCGAAGTCCGACAGCAGCGCCTTGTAGGAAATGCCGATCGACGCGTCTTCCGCGCGCGGCAGCGGCTTTTCCGTGCCGAACATATCGTTCTGGTCATCGTCCGCGTGCTGGTGCGTTTCCTGGCGTTCGCGCTTGGGCAGGATGATCTGCGCCCACAGCACCACCAGCAAGGCCACGCCATCGCGCGCCAAACCAAAATTATTGTTTTGCCACACGTCGCGCGCGCCGAAAATCTTCGGCTCGATGGTGCGCGTCAGGGCCAACGTCACGTGGTCGGCATACACGTTGTCAAGCAGCTTCAGGCCGCAGGCCAGCAGGCGCGCATCGATCTCGGCGCGGAACAGCTCGTCGGACAGCACGCGCTTGACGAGCTTGTCGTCGCGGCGCAGGGTTTGATGCGTGAGCAGGCGCGCAATCAGGATTTGGGAATCGTCATTCATCAAAGGTGGCGCCATCTAAATCAAGTGAAACATTCAGTGAAAGCGAGGCGATCGACATGGCCGCCACGTGGGGGTCGGTGAGTTGGACCATCTCGTCGGTCGGTGTAAAGGTAATCGGCAAGCGGGCCAGTTCGGCCGTCGAGCCTTGCAAGCTCGCTTCGGAGACGTCGCCCAGCAGCGGCAGCATCGAGGCGCGGTACGAGGCCACGGCAAAGCTGGCCGGCAGCAGCGAATCCTGCACGGGCACCGATTTCGGTCCTTCTTCGCCGATGCTGGGGAAATTGCCCAGGCTGGCGAAGTTCGACAGGCGGTCCAGGAGGTCATCGAGTTCGAGTTGCATGGCGGGACCGTCGCTGATGGTGGTGGGCGCGTCTTCCCCGCTGGGCAGGCCCGTGTTGGTGACGCCTGCCGCCCGTTCGGACAGCAGTTCCGTTTCGGCCACGTCGATCATCTCGGCCGGCGTGGAGAACAACGGCACGACGGGCTGGTCGATGGCGCCTTCGGCCAGGCTGGCCAGGTCTTCATGCAGCAAGAGCCAGCGTTTGATGTCCGTGGTCGACAGGCCCGACTGGCCCAGGTGCACGCGCTGGCGCTCGATCTGGTTCAGGGCGCGTGAAAACATGCCTTGCATGTTGAGCAATTTACTTTGCGCGCGGCCAATCGCCTGCGCCGCCTTGTGCGTGGCGCTGTCCGCGTTTTCGTCGGACGTGATGGCCACGAGGATTTCGGAGCCCTTCTCCACCCAGTCGCAGGCCATGTTCCACTTCGCTTGCGCCGTGCGCAAACGGAATTCCGAACCGGAAGCGATGGCGTCGGCGAATTCCTCCGTCAAGTCAACCAGGCGCCCCAGCAAATGCTGGAGTTGTTCAACGGACACGCCGCCGACGGCTTGCGCACCAGCCACCTGCGACAGCAAGAATCCCATTTCCGCTTCGTCTTCCGTCTGGCCCAGGCCCAGCAAGCTGTCGATGGCGGACAGCACGTTGCGCGCCATGGGCGTGACGCGGTACACGCCCTGCTGCGCATCCCAGGCCAGCAACTGGTTCGAGCGCAAGCGCAGCAAGACCGTTTCCAGGCTTTCCGGCAACAGATACGCCAGTTTCGTATTGATATCGGCGCGCGTATAGGCCGACGTGGCCGCATCGGCAGCCAGCTCGCGCAACACCAGCAGACGCACCAGCACGCCGTCGAAACCGCCGTGGAACAGGGTCGTAAACACTTGCAGCAAGGGCTGCGCCCGCTTCAAGTGAAAAACTTGCTCGATTTCATCGGCCGAAATATTGGGCTGGAAATGCGCCTGCAAGGAATCGTGATGCTCTTGCTCTGTCTGATTTGCATCCGTAGCCACGGCTGCACTTGCCATTATATCAATCATTCTTTTCCGGATGAGTGTTCAGCGGGCGGCGCAGCGGGCTAACGCAGCGCTGCGGGGCGGGGGCGTCAGTATATCAGTTCTGACATGCAATTTGACTGATGGCCAGCGGCGGAAATCCGGGGTCAGACCCGGCTGGGGGAATGCCTTCCAATGGAAGGCATTCCAATCCATCAGGACTGACCCCAGCATTTGCTTTGGGGCAAGAAAATCGAATGCAAGCAAGCGTGGAAACCTACTTCTGTACAATCTTTTGCAAGGTTTGCTCCACGTAATCACCGTCTTCATCGGCGAACGTCACCTTCACGGGATACCATTCCAGCGACGGCGCCAGCCACAGGTCCACTTGCTGGCCCTTCTTGTCCGGCGGCGGCGCCTTGATCAGGTGTACGGCTTCGACCAGACCCTGGCCGGTGGCGACGGTTTCCTGCTTGACGACCTTGAAGGTCCACGGCTCGGCGTCGTGGCGGCCGGCAACGAAGAAGCTCCATTCCGAGCCGGGCGTGAATTTCTCGGGCGTGGCGCGCGCTATGCTGACCAGTTGCCAGACGGTGCTGTTGCGGTCCTGCTCGCCGCCTTTCAGCGGATAGCTGTCATCGCCTTCGCTGAAGACGATGGTCTTGCTGTCGCGCTTGAAGGTGGTCGTGGCCGCTTCCTTGCGGAAACGTTTTTCCACGAACTGGGCCGGCGCCAGGCCGAAATCGTCGACCGTGCCTTCGCTGCGCTGCTCGAGGATCTTGCCGAACAGGGCGGCCTTGGTTTCGGCCAGCAGCGAGTACTTGCCATCGCCGGCGCGCCAGTTGCTGACCGATTCGCCGGACAGCGCAATGCCGCGCTGCTTGGCCTTGATCGAATAGACGAGGTCGGCCGACGGCGCCAGCTTGTACGGGCGCTTGATGACGGGATGCTCCACGGGCGCGTCGGCCATGGCGGGAGTGAAGGTGGCGGCCAGCAGGCTGGCGAGCAGAGCGCGTTTCAAAGTTATCAAAGTAGTCATCTATTTTCCTGTAGCGTCATTGACGCGAATTTGGGTCACGGTTTGCGTGGTCAGCGCCCCGTTCGCTTCGGTATTGCGTATTTGTACCGGATACCATTGCATGGACGGCGCCAGCCAGATATCGAGCTGCGACGAATACGTGCCGGGCTTCGGCGGCCGGCGCAAATGCCACGTCACCAGGCGGCCCATTTTGGTCTCCAGTTCTTCCTCGCCCACCAGCTGGAAACGGAACACGGTCGCTTCCTTTTCTTCGCCGACGAGGATGTCGATATTGCCTGCCAGCTGGTTGACGTCGGCGCGGCCGATGGCGGCCAGCTGGAATGGCACCGTGGCCTTGTCTTGCACCCCCTCCTGCCATGGCGCCGTGGCCGTCGTGGCCGAAAACGTGATGGCCTTGGCGTCGCGGTTGAAATGCGTGGCCGTTTGCGCGCGGCCCTTGCGCTTTTCCGTCGCCGTGACGGGCACGATGCCGCTGCCATCGATCAGGCCTTCGCTCGTCAGCACCAGCAGGTTGATGCGCGTGATCAGCATGCTCAAGCCCACTTCCAGCTTCAGCTGATACGTGTCGCCCCGATTGTCCCACGCCATGGCGGCCACGCCCTGCCACTTGGTGCCGTCCGCATCGCGCCGGTCCACGTGCAAGTCGAACTGGGCCGAGGCAGGCGCATTCGTCTTGTAGCGCCGCGCCTGTTCGACGGGCGGTGGCGGCGGCACGCTGGCCGGCACGGGCGCGGCCGCCACGGCTGGGGCGGGCGCCGTGATGGCTGGCGCGCTGGCTGCCGGCGCCGCTGGCGTGACCGGCCCTTCCGGCGCGTCGCTGGCCGGCGCCGTGAACTGGGCCGTGTCGCTCGACGGCAGTTCCGTCGGCGGCGGTGGCGGCAAGCGGGGCTCGGGCAAGGGCCGCAGCTTGGGCGGCGGGGGCGGCGCCACCGGCACGGGTTTGGGCGGCTCGGCGATCAAGGCCATGCTGACCACCTGCGCATGATCCTGCCCCAGCGGCACCATGCTGGCACGCGAGGTGAGCCATTCCAGCGCCACGTAATGCAGTGCGCCGATGACCGCGACAAAAATGACGGTGCGGCGGCGCGGTGGCGAAAAGAAGGAGTCAGGCATCATAGGCCGTAGTGTACCGCCTTCACCCCACTTCCTGCTTCTTGCCCGTGCTCAACTCCTGCTGTTTTATGTAAGAAAATGTTGGCGGCTTTGCGTCAGTTGCAAGCTGATATCTGCTACGCTAGGCACATCCACCTACCAGGAGATTTCGCATGGCAAACCCGCAAATGCCCCAAATGCCGGGCGCAGCAGTTGTGACCGACACCCTCGACTTCGTCAAGAACCTGTGGGGCAGCATGAGTGTGCCCGGCATGGGCGTGCCTGGCATCACGGCGCCCACCATGTCGGTGGAAGAGCTGGACAAGAAAATCAATGACTTGAAAGCCGTCGAAGCCTGGCTGAACCTCAATACCAGCATGCTGCGCGGCAGTATCCAGGCACTGGAAGTGCAGCGCGGCACCATCGCCACCCTGAAATCGATGGGCGCTTCCCTGGCGGCGGCCATTACCCAGCCCGGCGCCAGCGAGAAATCCGTGTTTGAATCCGTGCCCTACGCTTCCGCGTTTTTCCAGCAAGCGGCGCCAGCGCCTGAACCGAAACCGGCGCCTGCGCCCGCACCGGAACCGGCTGCGGCGGCGCCCAGCGATGCCGGCAGCCAGGCGGCAGCCCAGCTGGCCAATCCAAGTGCCTGGTGGAATTTGTTACAAGATCAGTTCAAGCAAGCCGTATCGACGGCCATGTCGCCCGATGCCGCCAGTGCGGCGGCGGCCAGCTTTGGCAGCGTGAGCAAAGCCAAGCCAGCGGCCAGCAAGCCGGCCAAACCTGCTGAGGCAGGCACGGCAGCCAAGGCCAAGGCCCCGCTGCGTAAGGCGCCCGCGAAACGCGCGGCGCCCAAGGCTAAAGCGCCAGGCAAGGCCTGATGCTGCAAGCCGGCAATATGATCAGGCGATACGATGAATGCGGATCGCCTCGATCATGTTGTCGGCCTGGCGTTTTACGTCACCGATCGTGATCAGGCCTTCGTCGGCCAGCGCCTTGGCGTGCTCGTACGAAGACTGGAATGTTTCCAGCGTGTCTCCCTTGGCGGCGACCGGGCGTACCCAGGCAATACTGCCGACTTTCATTTTTTTGTACACTTCATTGACCACATCACGCATAGTTTCTTCCTTATTGTTGTAAAGCAACTCAAGCACGGGCGAACCCACGCTGGCCCCTAGTTTATCATCCGGCACGCTCACGCACGACTTTTCCCCCTTTTTCCGGCGCCGGCGGCGTTTTTTCCGCTACCACGACAGCCTCTTCCGGCCCGGGCGGCGGCGTCAGTTGCACCAGTTGCTCCATCAATTGCGCAAAGCGCTGCTGCCCTGGTGCAATTTTGTCTACATACAACAACACTTCCATGGCTTCGGCCGCCAATTCCGCTTGGTAGCCGCGCTGCTCCAGGAACGACACGATGATTTGCGCGGAATTGAACAGGATGCGCAAGTTGTTCGGCAGCTTTTCGCGCGCCGTGCGCATCCAGGCCACCGCTTCGTTGAGCTTGTCCGTCTTCCACAGCAGCACGCCCTTGTTCATCAGGTCCGACGCTTCCTTGCGCGAAGCGATGATCAGGCTGGTGCCCTCGTCGCCCATCTTGGCCTTGTCGAAAATCTTTTGCACTTCGTCCTGCACCACCTGGTTGTCGTGGTTGTTTTTGACCACATAGCACAGCAGGCCGGCCGGCGCATCCTTGACGCCGACGGCGAACAGCAGGGTCGCCAGTTCCATGCAAATGCTTTTCTCGGGCCGCGCCGGGTCGTCAAGCAGCATGGCTTCGAGTTCATCGCCGCACTTGCGCGCGCGCCGGTAGTCGCCCGTTTCGTGGTGCACCATGCCTTCCGTGATCTTCGCGCGCAGCCCGATCTGCTCGGGCGAGAATTCGCGCTGCGCCAGCAGCAGCCATTGCAGCGCCTCCTTGGCATCCTTTTTGAGGCCGCACACGCGCGCCAGGCCCAGGTAGGCGTCCGGCGTCTTCATGACGGAAAACTCGCCGATGGAAATACACTTGCGGAAGGCCTTTTCCGCCATGCTGACATTGCCGACCTTCAGGGCCGCCAGGCCCAGGTTGCGCTGGCGCGGCACGGAGTTGGGCGACAGGCGCGCCGCTTTTTCCAGCACGCCGCACGCTTCCTCATGCTGACCCATCAGCTGGTAGGCGACGGCCATCTGGTCGTAGGCGTCGATGTAATACTTGTTTTCAACGATCACGCCCTGAAAGATCTGCCGCGCCGCCTCGTGCTCGCCGTTGTTCATGCGGATCTTGCCCAGGCCTGCCTTGGCCCAGCTGTAATCACGCTCGGCCAGCACTTTTTCGTACACGGCGCGGGCCTTTTCCGGCTCGCCGCTTTTCAGCAGCAACGACGCCTTCATGCGCAGCAATTCCAGCTCGTGCAGCTTGTTGACTTCGATCTGCGCGTCGCACAGCTTGGCCGCGCGCAGATAATCCTTTTCCATGCAGGCCTGGTCGATTTCGCGAAACACCTGCTTCTTGTGCCACACGCGGTTCAGGCGCGTCAGCAGCACGCCTTCCGTGATCGGCTTGATCAGGTAGGCGTCGGGCTGGTGCTCGGCCGCGCCCATCACGGACTCCACGCTTTTCTCGGCCGACACCATCAGCCACACGCTGGACGGCGCCGTCAGGTTGCGCACGCGCGTTTCCTCCAGTACTTGCTGGCCGTTCTTGCCTTCGCCCAGGTTGTAATCGCACAGCACCACGTCGTAGCGCGTCTTGGCCAGCAGCTTCATGGCTTCGCCGCCGCTGGCCGCCTGGTCGATATGGCGCGCGCCCAGGTTGCGCAACGATTCGCGCAGCAGGATGCGGATGCCGATGAAATCGTCGACCAGCAAATAGTGCTTGTCGGCCCAGTCGGTGCTGCCCGCTTCGGCGGCGGTGGCGTGGCTGTCTGTCGTCATGGAGTCCTCGTTCAGGGCAGGCGCAGGATGAAACAGCCGCCGCCCAGCGCGCCGCCATTTTCCAGGGCGATGCTGCCGCTGCTGCCCCGGTGCTTGTGCATCTTTGCCACTTCGCTGGAAAAATACAGGCCCAGGCCCGTGCTGTTGGTGGAAAAGTTCACGCCGGCCGCCATGCCGTCCATGGCCGCGCTGCCCGCGTCGAGCAAGGCTTGCGTATAGCCGTCGCCATTGTCTTCCACGCGCAGCTCGAGCATGCCGCCGTGCTCCCGCACGGACAGGCGTATCGTGTCCTTCGTGTAGCGGATGGCGTTGTTGATGGCATGCGCGAGCACGCCGATGACCAGGTCTTCATCGAGCGTCCAGATCAGCTCCGGCGCACAAGCCGTCTCCAGCCGGATGCCTTTCGAGGCCAGCAGGATCTTTTCCTGGTCCACCACCTGGTCGACCACCTGGCACACCAGTTGCGGCTGCACGTCGAACGGGTAGCCGGGCTTGCCCACTTCCTTGTACAGGGCCAGCAGCTGGATCAGGTTATCGTTGAGGCGCTTGGTCTGGTACAGCATCTGCGCCATCTGCAGGTAGGCTGGGTCGGCCTGGGGGGCTGCTTTCGCCTGCTCGGCCGCCAGCAGCGACTCCAAAGTGCCGCTGACCACGCTGATCGAGTTTTTCATGTCGTGCACGGTCGACGCCAGGAACAGGAAAAGCTCGGGCGAGCTGTGTTGATCTTCCACCGGATATCTCCTTGGGCCGCAGCTTCAATATTGCCAAGGATAAATTATACCGCCAGCCTGCAGGCGTCAGCCAGCCGCGCGCAAAGTCCGTGACATGACGCAACAATGCCGCCCCCGCTTGCGCAGGGGCGGCATCAGCTTGACAAGCAGGCACGGTCAGCGGCGCGCGCCCGCCAGGCGCTTGACCACGACGATCATGCGGTCGATTTCCTCATACGTGTTGTAGAAGGCGAACGATGGCCGCACGGTCGCTTCCACGCCGAAGCGGCGCAGGATCGGCTGGGCGCAGTGGTGGCCCGAGCGCACGGCGATGCCCTCGTCGTTCAGGGCGCGCCCCACTTCCGCCGGCTCGTAACCGGCCAGCACGAACGAGGCCACGCTCGCCTTTTCAATCGCCGTGCCGATCAGGCGCACGCCGGGAATGGCCTGCAAGTGGTGCGTCGCGTATTCCAGCAGCGCGTGCTCGTAGGCGGCGATGTTTTCCAGGCCGATGCGCTGCACGTAATCGATGGCCGCGCCCAGGCCCACGGCATCGGCGATATTGCCCGTGCCCGCCTCGAAACGGTTCGGCACGCCCTGGTAGACGGTGCGCTCGAACGTCACGTCGGCGATCATGTTGCCGCCGCCCTGCCATGGCGGCAATTGCTCGAGCAAGTCGGCCTTGCCATACACGGCGCCGATGCCCGTCGGGCCAAATACCTTGTGGCCCGAAAAGACATAGAAATCGGCGCCCAGCGCCTGCACGTTCACGCGCAGATGCGACACGGCTTGTGCGCCGTCGACCAGCACGCGCACGCCGGCCGCATGCGCCAGTGCGATGATCTGCGCCACGGGCGTCACGGTACCCAATGCATTCGACACCTGCGTCACGGACACCAGTTTCGTGCGCCCGTTGAGCAGCTTGCGGAATTCATCGAGGATGATCTGCCCGCTGTCGTCGACGGGAATCACGCGCAGGGTCGCGCCCTTTTCCGCCGCCAGCTGCTGCCACGGCACGATGTTGGCGTGGTGCTCGAGCTGCGAGACGATGATCTCGTCGCCGCTGCCGATGTATTTGCGGCCGAACGTGTTGGCGACCAGGTTGATGCCCTCCGTGGTGCCCCGCACGAAAATGATTTCATTGGGTGAAGCGGCCCCCAGGAAATCGGCCACCTTGGCGCGTGCCGCTTCATAGGCATCGCTGGCACGCGCCGCCAATGCGTGCGCCGCGCGGTGGATGTTCGAATTCTCGTGCGCATAGAAATACGACACGCGGTCGATCACCGCCTGCGGCTTGTGCGTGGTGGCCGCATTGTCGAACCAGGCCAGCGGTTTGCCGTTAACGCGCTCCGCCAGCACGGGAAAATCGCGCCGCACGGCATGCACGTCGAACGGCGCCGGCGTTTGCCCTTGCTGCCGCGCTGGCAGCTCGGTCTGGAAATAGAACGCGGGCTGGCCACCAACTGGCGATACGGGCAGCTGGCGCGCGGGCGAGCGCTGCGGCGTGGCAAACAGCCCCCGCACATCATCGGGCGCAGCCTGTCCCAGCCCCTGCTGCGCCAGGCCATCGAGCTTGCCGTTCGACGCGGGATAACCATGCACGCCGCCGACAAAATAGTAGGGCGACGGCGCACCGAGGGCGGATGCCCGTGGCGTCGGCACGGAGGCCGGCGCCGGCGCAACCGGTGCTTCCAGCGGCGCCTTCACGGGCGGCACTTGCGCCGTCGCCACGCCGGGGGCAATGGCGGCGAAGGAAGGGCCGGGCTGCGGCGGCGGACGATTCGCATAGCGGGGCGCCGCATCGAGCACGCTGCCGGAACCGCCAAGGCTGGGGGACTTGTCCAAGCCCGGCAAACGGGCAAAGAATTCACCGGCCAGGCGGTTCAGGGTCGCTTCATCGGGCAAGAACGGGACGGCAGGCAAGCCCGCCGCGCCATCACTTGTAGGTGTCTGGGTAGTCATGGTATTTACCGATCTCCACGTCTTCCAGTACGGCCAGCGCATCGTCGGTCAGCACGGCCAGCGAGCAATACAGCGAAATCAGGTAGGACGAAATCGCGTGGCGGTTGATGCCCATGAAACGCACGGACAGGCCGGGGCTTTGCTCGCCCGCCAGGCCAGGCTGGAACAGGCCGATCACGCCCTGGCGCTGCTCGCCAGCACGCAGCAAGATGATCTTCGTCTTGCCGTCTTCGATCGGCAGTTTGTCCGATGGCATCAGCGGCACGCCGCGCCACGTGAGGAACTGGGAACCGAACAGACTGACCGTCGGTGGCGGCACGCCGCGACGCGTGCATTCGCGGCCAAAGGCGGCAATGGCCAGCGGATGGGCGAGGAAAAAGCCCGGCTCCTTCCACACTTTCGTCAGCAGTTCGTCAAGGTCGTCCGGCGTGGGCGCGCCCGTCAGGGTAAAGATGCGCTGGTCATCGTGCACGCTGGCCAGCAGGCCGTAATCGGGATTGTTGATCAATTCGCTTTCCTGGCGCTCCTTGATCGTCTCGATGGTCAGGCGCAGCTGCTCCTTGATCTGGTCGTGCGGGCTGCTGTACAGGTCCGACACGCGCGTGTGCACATCGAGCACCGTGCTGACGGCATTGAGAAAATATTCGCGCGGCTGGTCGTCGTAGTCGACGAAGGTTTGCGGCAGTTCCGACTCGTCGCGC
This sequence comes from Janthinobacterium sp. Ant5-2-1, assembly GCF_001445815.1. Lineage (NCBI taxonomy): Bacteria > Pseudomonadati > Pseudomonadota > Betaproteobacteria > Burkholderiales > Oxalobacteraceae > Janthinobacterium > Janthinobacterium sp. Ant5-2-1. The sequence continues at coordinate 127,555 of NZ_LNCE01000021.1, forward strand.
TGCGAGCAGGCCACGCGCACGTCCTTCGGATTTTTCACGCGATTGAGGCGGTAGATACCCGCTTCCACGGGCAGCCATTGCAGCAGGTGCACGAGCCAGCGCGGCGTGATCGTGGATAACTGGGGGACGCTCTTGCTTGCATTGGCCAGCTGGCGCGCGGCGTTATCGCCCAGCGCGAACTGGTTCTCTGTTGCTTCTGCCATGACTACTCCTGATGAGAAAAGTGAATATGCTTATCTGAAAAACAAATAAAGTATCGAGCGTCTCTCCATTCTTCTCAACATGCTATCGCCACCAACGCGGCGTTTTAATCGACCCGCTTTAATCCACCAATTCCGGTTCGCAGCGCGCCATCAATCCCGCCAGGCCGATGCCCAGCGCGCCGGCCAGTTTTTCCACCGTCAGCAGCGACGGCGTGGCGGCGCCCCGTTCGATTTCGCCGATGAACGAGCGGTTCAAGTCGGCCGCTTCGGCCAGGCGCTCCTGCGACCAGCCATGCCCTTCGCGCAACTGGCGCACGGCCAGTCCAAACTGTTTGATCAACATGCTGTCCTCATGGGTGGTGGGCAAAGGCGGGGTGGGATGGCGCCGGCAATTCCGGTGCCTCCTGCTGGTTGTGCGCTTGCGTGACATGGCTGCCGGGCGCCACGCTGCGGGTCAGCCAGACATTGCCGCCGATGACGGAGCCCTGGCCGATGGTCACCCGCCCCAGGATCGTCGCGCCCGCATAAATGACCACGTCATCCTGCACAATGGGGTGGCGCGCCAGTCCCTTTTTCAGCGCGCCGTCGGCGCCGGCGGGAAAGCGCTTGGCGCCCAGGGTGACGGCTTGGTAAATGCGCACCCTGTCACCGATGATGGCCGTCTCGCCGATCACCACGCCCGTGCCATGATCGATGAAAAAGCTGCTGCCGATAATGGCGCCCGGATGGATGTCGATGCCCGTCTGCGAATGGGCCACTTCGGCGATGATGCGCGCCACCAGCGGCGCGCCGAGCGCATACAAGGTGTGCGCGAGGCGGTAATGGATGATGGCCAGGATGCCCGGATAGCACAGCAGCACTTCATCGACGCTGTGCGCGGCCGGGTCGCCATGGAAGGCGGCCGCCACGTCCGTGTCGAGCTGGGCGCGGATGCGCGGCAGCGCGCGGGCAAAGCGCTGCACGATGGCCAGCGCCTGCTGTTCGATGGAGACCGTCTGCTGCAAGCCATGCTGGCGCGCGTGGTAACTGAGTTCGCGCCGCACCTGTTCATGCAAGCCCGTGAGGGTCGTGTCGAGCGTGTGGCCGACAAAGAAATCCTCGCTCTCCTGCTGCAGGTCGAGGGGCCCCAGGCGCATGGGGAACAGGGCCGCGCACAGGGCGCCGACGATATCGCGCAAATGCTGGCGCGACGGGAATTCGCGCGCGCCGCACTCCTGGTTGCTGGCCAGCCCTTCGCGCCACTGCTCGCGCACGGCGCGCAATTCATCGACGATCTGGCGCAGTTCCCATTGCGGCTGCGCGGCAAGGGAAGCGGGGGGAATGGCTCGCTGGTTCATGGTGGTCCCGGGAAGAGGTTTAATCTTGCAGCCAAGGCAGCGCATGCCAGCGCCAGCCACCGCTATGGCCGCGCTGCTGCTGCTCGTCGAGATCGCCCTCGAAGCCTTGCGCGATATTGAAGACGTGCGTGAAACCGGCCTTGGCGGCCGCTTCGGCAGCCGCGGCCGAGCGCTTGCCGCTGCGGCACAGCAGCACCACGACGGCATCCTTGCCGCCCACCTTCGCTTCCAGTTCGCGCGTAAAGCGGGGATTGCGGTTCATGGCCGTGCCGGTGGCCCACGCCACGTGCAGCGAGGCAGGCACATAGCCGACGAAAGTGCGCTCTTCATTCGTGCGCACGTCGACCAGCACGGCCTTGCCAGCCTGCACCAGCTGCCATGCATCCTGCGCGCTGACGATGCCCGCATACGGCAAGCCTTGCGCCTGCGCCTGGGTGCGCGCCAGATTGAGCACTTCGTCAAAAGCCGCCTCGCCATGCGCGGCGCGGGGATCGAAAATCAGTTCTGCAGCAGCCATCTTTCCACCTCTTTATTCCGTCGTCAAAAACCAGCACGAGTCCACTGTAGCGAACTTATGTTGTTCGGAAAACAAATTAAAAAGAGTTTGGAAAGCTGAAAAACGTATATGGAGATATTGCAGCGTAAAGCC